>JBFGYN010000341.1:0-4646 GCA_041587415.1 Candidatus Competibacterales bacterium
ATCGGCGAACCAGCGTAAGAGGCGGTCAGGACCGCCGCGACTCTTCGCCTCGCCATCCAACAACTCGACGAGCTGCAGCAGATTGGTCAGGCGCCGTTCGCCGTTCGCCTGCGCCGGCAGTCGCGCTGCGACTCGATACTCGAGCAGGATGCGATTGAACACGGCGAAGACGTCGCCACGGCGCCATGCCTCGTGGCATTGGCTGAATCGCGCAACCGTGTCGTCCCATGCCAACTCGTCGTTCTCCAATTCTGCGATCTCCGACGCCGCCACACCGAGCAGTCGGGTACACAGTGCAGCGCGCAGGAGACGATCGTCTCCGGGCTCTGCGCAGGCACGCAGAACCCGCTCCAGATCTTCAGCTTCCTCCGACGAAAAAACGCTCTGCTGGGACAAGAATACGCTCGCGATCCCCTCGCCCGACAACGCTCGGCGCACGATTTCGGCTTCATGCCGGTCGCGCACCAGCACGGCCAGGTCACAGGCCCGCAACCCTTGCGTGCCGATTGACGCCCGGCCCTGTCGGCTGAGTCCCAGCAGCCTGACTACTTCCTGGGCTAGACGGCGCGCCACGGTTTCGCTTGCCCAGAGCTTGTGGATTTCCGATCGCTTCCGACCGCGACGTGCTCTTTCGCGCGACAACCACCAGATTCGAAAAGGCGCCGGGTCGTCACCGTCCACGGCAAGGGGTTCTTGATCGGCGCGCCCGGCAGCTTTGACCGCCTGAAACTTAATCTCTTGCTGGAACACAAACGGCGCGGCGACACGTTGGAAAAGCGTGTTGACCGCGTGAATCAGAGGCCCGGCGGAGCGCCAGTTGGTGTCCAATGCAAAACGTCCGCCGCATCGGTCGGCGTACCGGCTAGCGTCCATGTAGGTGAAAATGTCCGCGCCGCGAAAGCCGTAAATGGACTGTTTCGGATCGCCGATCATGTGCAGCCCACACTCTGGGGCGTCGCCGTAGATTCGGTGGAAGATGCGGTATTGAAGCGCGTCAGTGTCTTGAAATTCGTCGATCAGCGCGATCGGATGCGCTCTGCGAATCTGCTCGGCGAGCGTCCGCGCAGACTCGGCGCACAGGGCATGGTCCAGACTGGACAACAGGTCGTCGTAGAAGAGCGTGCGCCGTTTCGCCTTGCGATCAGGAAGTTGGCGCTTCACGAAGCGAATCGCATCGGCCAGCAATTCCGCACGTCTCAGGGGCTCGAGTTCGCCGCACCGGGCCGTGAATGCAGACCAAAGTCGGAAAAACGGTAGATCTGGCGCCACACCCTTGCGCGTGGTTGCGCTCGCCAGCTTGTCGGTGGTGAAGAGATCGTGCTTTGCCGGTAGCGGCATCGCCGGCCAATCGCGGCTCAGAAATCGGTGCATGTCCCGGTGCGCCAGACTGAGCGCGGATTTCGAGTAGATATTCTTCTTCAGACCCGATGACTCGGCGCTGAGCGACTCGAAGATGGTGTCTCGCTCCGAACGCCACAAGCGGCTCAGTTCCACGAACGACGCCTCCACGTCTTTCTCGAGTTGCGCCAGTTGCTTGCGATTGACCGGCGGCTCGAGACGAAACTCAGTTGAATGGGGCACCTCGCGGAGTTCAGAGGCCAGCGAATCGGGCGTCGCCCATTTATTCGTCATCCACTCCAGGTAACCGGCTGCGCGCGTGTGCATCTGATGGCGCCAGAAGTCACGCATCACTTCCATCCGCAACTCGTGATCGTCGCCGGAAAGCTCGATCTCGAAAAGACAGCCGCTCTCGAAGGCATGCTCCATCAACACCCTTTGACAGAATGCGTGAATCGTGAAAACCGCGGCCTCATCCATTCGGGACAAGGAATCTTCGAGCCACTGCCGCGCATCGTTGCAGCCGTGGAAACGATCCATGAGAGAGGCCAAGGATTCGTCCTGGCACGGCCGGCCATCCAGCGCGTCGAGCGCCTGAGCAATTCT
Organism: Candidatus Competibacterales bacterium; assembly: GCA_041587415.1. Taxonomy (GTDB): domain Bacteria; phylum Pseudomonadota; class Gammaproteobacteria; order Competibacterales; family JAHEDQ01; genus JBFGYN01. The sequence continues at coordinate 1,945 of JBFGYN010000341.1, forward strand.
TTTTCGAATCCGATCGCGCAGCTCTTCGGCGGCGGCATTGGTGAATGTCACCACGAGAATCTGCGGAACTTCCAGGCGCCGTTCCAGCAGAGCCCGGAGGTAGAGTGTCGTAATGGCGTGTGTCTTGCCGGTTCCGGCGCTCGCCTCGATGAGGCGTACGCCGTCCAGGGGAAACCGGAGCGGTTCAAGTGGCCGCACGCCCGCCCCTCGATGAAACGGCAATCATCGGCCCGAACACGTCCATTGCGAGCGCCGGGAACGGATCGGAAAACGGGTCCATATCCCGGAATACCGTCCGGACGTGTGGCTCGTCGCCCTCCCCCGCCGACCATGCACTGCCACTCCATTTGGACTGTGCGGACCAGATTCGCTCTTGCTCGGACTTTCCCTGCGCCGCGGCCATGGCGTAGGCGAATGAGCACTCCGGGAAAAATGGCAACGGCCACGACGCGCCGCTGCGGAACAGTTCCGCCAAGCCACCCAAAAGCTCCAAGGCGTCGGCGACAGGATCGAACCGAACGCGCTTGTCGGTGGCTAGCATCGTGGTCACACGAGCCGATTCCGTTTTGACGACGGCGTTCAGCAGCAGATGCCGGAGCCAGGCTCGCAAACGATATCTGCCGGTCAGCCTGGCGAGTTCGTGCGAGACGAGCCCATTCGGGGTCACGCCATTCAGCATTCCGCTGAGGCGCAAACCGGCAACTTCGAGGTCGATCGGCTGTGAGCCGACCAAACCACCGCTATGACATTCCAGGTCGGCAAAAAACTCGCGGACTGGAGCCTCGACGGCTCGCCGGTAGCGTATCTCGCCCAGCGGATCGTGGGGCAGGCATCCCGACCCGCGAAGCAGGTTTAGGTGCTCGTCGAGGGACTTCGTGGCCGACAACCGATCCAAGGCCTCGTTGCGCAGGAAGTATCGCAGCAGACCATTGATTTCGAAGGGCTCTGATTCTTCGGCGATGCGCTCGTTAGAACGGAGCGAGACACGGAGTCGCTGCTCGAGAAAATATCGGGCAGGATTTTCGAAGAACCGCAAGAATGCGTCCACTTCGACGACGGCCTGCTGGTCCGCTTCCCGTACGGCCAACGGTCGAAAACAGAATGGCGATTCGAGAGCGGTCTGCGATGAGGGCTGCCATTGCGTGGCGTAGCTCTGCAAATCCGTTCGGGACGGATCGAAACAGCGAGAGCTGAATGGCTGCAGCGGGTGCTCGCTCAGAAGCGCCTCGACCAGCGATGACGCCTGGACGCGCTTTCCCGCCGGGTCCCAGCAGGCTCTGCCGAGGTAGTTCATGAGCTCGGATACGACCACCGACGGAACTCGCGGGCTGTTGTCTCTGACACTGCGCCCCAAATAGCTCAAGTAGAAAACGTCGCGAGCCGACAGCAGGGCCTCGAGGAAAAGGTATCGATCGTCCTCTCGTCGTGAGCGATCCCCGAGCCTGGGGCGTTTGGCGATGAGATCGAAATCGACCGGGCGCTGAATTCTCGGAAACACCTGATCATTCATTCCCAGCAGACAAACGACGCGAAACGGAATGCTGCGCATGGGAACGGTGTTGCAGAACGTGATTCCCCCCGAGAGGAATCGGCCTGCGCGGGAAGGGAGCCCCAGCGCCAACTCCAGGTGCTCACGCAGCAAGTCTACGCCGAAGACTTCTTTGTATCCCGACTCCGCGCACTCCTCGTACAAGGCGCCCAGTGCGTCATGGATGACGGCGGCACAATCCAAGTCGCCTTCGTCTGGGTCGAATACTTCCCGCAGCAGACGATTCCCGCGGTCCCGCCAATCCGCCGCATTGCAGGGTTTGGACAGCACTTCTCGCCATTCGAAGAGGGTTTGAAGAAATGCATCGAGCTTTCCGAGTACCTCGGCATCTGAACCTTCGACGTCCGGATACGGCAGAACCCCGTCGAACAGACGTGCTTCGGGCGGCAGAGCGTACCCGAGGTACAGCCGGTCCAGTCCGAACGACCAGGTATTCGCCTCGTTGTCCGTAAAGCCCAATTCGCGGCGCATGGCCCCGTCGATGCCCCAGCGAATTCCGGACTCTGTGACCCAACTCCTCACCTGCTGAACGTCCTGGTCGGTGAGCCCAAATCGGCGTGCGACGGCAGGTGCATCGAGCCACGAAAGAACATCCGGGGCACTGAGCCGACTCACCGGGAGATCGAGCAGGTTGAGGAACGTGTCCACCATGGGTAGCTCGGCCCGCGTGCGCCGATCCGCAATGGAGTACGGAATGTAGCGCTCCTGCGGTGCCGTGCCGAATACGGCTTCGACGAACGGCGCGTATACATCGATGTCGGGCGCCATGACCAGGACATCCCTCGGCTTCAGCTCGGTGAGCTGTTCGAACTGCTCCAGCAAGCGGTCATGGAGTACTTGGACCTCACGCAGTGGACTGTGACAGGAGTGAATCCGAATAGATCGATCGCCGGGATCGAGGACAATCGCGTCGGCTCCCGTCCGACTGCGGTCACGCAGTTGCAGCATGTCCCGTTGGACCTCTGCGAGCAGATGTGTCGCTTCGGGATTGGAAAAAGCTTCGTGGTGCTCACACTCCAGCGCGAGGAGTTGATCCTGGAACTCTTGGCCCACCTTTCCCAGACTCGCCAGGAGCGGATTTCCCACCTCGTAATGATGTTCCGTGTCCCGCTGACTTCCTAGGCGCCACCGAGCCCTGCGTCTAGCCAACCCC
>JBFGYN010000342.1:0-4625 GCA_041587415.1 Candidatus Competibacterales bacterium
CACGCCGCCACGAATCGGGGGTGTAGGTCTTTAGGGCAAGTGCATGAATCTCCTCCGACTCCATACGCCCTCCGAGCGCCTGATACACGCGCCGATGCTGCCGGACCAGGTTCTCGCCTTCGAAGGCAGCGCTGATCACGATCGCCTCGAAATGCACGCCGTCGTCGCCGCGCACCGTCACCTCGCTTCCGGGTATGGCTTCTTGGATAAGTTTCTGTATGTCAATGGCTTGCATGTTTTGCAGGCTCTCCGAGTGATTGGGTAAATGACGCGTCGACACCGCCAATCTCACCGATCCGACCGTTCCCCAGCAGCGCGCGCCGAACAGGGACGGGTTCACGGCGAATTCCAGGCTAACGCTCCGAGGCAATTTGTCCTGTCGGGTTTGAAGACCAACCGCGACACGGGGGTTGGCACAAAATCCCCAGTCCCGGTGGGACTTCCGGGCGACGCTGGTGTCGACGCGCCACCGAGTGGCCGCTGCGGTCCCGCCCCTCAGCCGTGATTGCGGGCGACTCAGCCGTCAGCGGCGTCGAATGGTAACAGCTCGTCCAGGTCCGAAACGTGAAAGATAGCCCGCATTTGCGCCGGTACGCCGTGAAGTCTCACCCGCCCCCCACGTTCCTCGATGCTTCGAATCCAATCCACGATCATCGCCGCACCCGCGCTGTCACAGCGCGTTACCGCACCCAGGTGAATATCGACCTCCCGGTCCTGACCGAAGTCGGTGCGGCCCAATTCCCACAGTTCCGGTACAGAGGTGTGGCTCAGCTCACCGTCGACGACGAATTTCCCGTCTCCCGACCGGCGAATGCGTGCCGACGCGTCAGGTGCTTTCGGCATTCTTCCTTGCCAAGTCTTCGATCACGCCGTTCAGCCCCTTCTCTTGGATCTGGCTGGCGAAAATGCTCCGAAAATTGGTGACGACGCTGATTCCCGCAATGGACACGTCCCAAACCACCCAGGCACCCCTCTTGTTGTGCATCCGGTACTTGATCGGAACGGGCTCGGCGCCCGCCTGATAAAAGCGCGCCTCCACCACCACCCGATTCTCGCCGGGATCGAGTTTCAAAGGCAGGAACTCGAGTCGTTCGTCCTTGTATTCAAGAAGGGCCCTGGCATAGGTCCGCACCAGCATTGTCCGGAATTCCTCCGCGAACCGCGTGCGCTGGTCGCTGCTGGCCGTCCGCCAATGCTTACCCAGAATCCACTGGGACGCGGTGTAAAAATCCAGATGCGGCAATATGATCTCACTCACATAGCCGTAGAGTTTTTCCGGGTGCACCTCCAGATCCGTGCGGTTTTCCTTTATCACCGCAATCATGCGATCGGCGCTTTCCATGACCACATCGCGGGGCCCCGTCGCGGCGGCCCACGCCTGCGTCATGCCGAATGCACCGACGAGCACCAGCCCCATCAGCCATATCAGAGGCGAATTTCGACTCCCGCATCCCATTTTCGCGATCCTCTGTACCCTACTCGGATTCAGTTGCCTTACCGAACAGGAACTGACCCACGATTTGCTCCAGTACCAACGCGGACTGTGTGAGTATTATTTCATCACCGTCCTTCAGTACCTCCGGCGCACCACCGGCCTCAAGCCCGACATATTGCTCGCCCAATAGACCCGAAGTCAGTACGCTGGCCGACGTGTCTTCCGGAATTTGATCGAATCTGGGCAGAATTCTGAGCTTCACGACGGCGACGAATGCCTCCGGATCCACATCCACGCCCACGACACGTCCCACCCGAACACCCGCCATGGTTACGGGGGAGCGTACCTTGAGCCCCCCTATGTTGTCGAAACGCGCAACCACCGTGTAACCAGGATCGTCCCCGAACCGGCTGATGTCAGTGACCTGCAGCGCCAGCATGATGAACGCCGCGATCCCCAATGCGACGAACACGCCGACACCAACTTCGAGAATTTTCGTGTTGCGCATCAAACATCTCCAAACATGAGGGCGGTGAGAACGAAATCCAAGCCCAGCACGGCCAGGGAAGAGTTCACCACCGTACGCGTAGTGGCCCGGCTGACGCCTTCGGACGTTGGCGGCGCGTCGAAACCTTCGAAAACCGCGATGACGTTGATCACGACGGCAAAGGCCAGACTCTTGATGACGACTCCGTTGATGACATCTTCACGCAGTTCCACGGTCGACTGCATCTGCGACCAGAAGGCTCCGTCGTCCACCCCTAGGAATCCGACACCCACGAAGTATCCGCCAAGGATACCGATTGCGGTGAACATTCCTGCCAGCAACGGCAAGGCGATGACTCCCGCGACGAAGCGCGGGGCAAATACCCGACGGAACGGGTCGACGGCCATCATTTCCATGCTCGAGAGTTGCTCGGTCGCCTTCATCAGACCAATCTCCGCCGTAAGCGCCGATCCGGCCCGGCCAGCGTACAGCAGAGCGGCTGCGACTGGCCCAAGTTCCCGAACGAGCGTCAGCGCCACCGCGCTTCCAAGGGACTCCTCGGCGCCGAAATCCACGAGCGTGTTATAGCCCTGGAGCCCCAAAACCATGCCGACGAACAGTCCCGATACCACGATAATGGGCAACGACAGGACACCGACGGAATGCACTTCCTTGACCACGAGCCCGGGCCGCAGGACGAGCGACGGCGCACCACCGATCATCCTTAGGAAAAACAGCTGACCGCGCCCCAACCGGCCGAGACTCGCGAGCGCCCTACGCCCCAGTAGTGCCAATACGTTAGCCATGGACGGAGCGCCCCAATAGATCCTCCGCATAGCTGCGGCCTGGATAGTGGAACGGCACGGGTCCGTCGGGCTCGGCATCCATGAACTGCCTCACCCACGGAGAACGCGTCTCCCGGAGCTCTTGCGGTGATCCGCTGTCCACGACCTTGCCGTCGGCAACGAGATAGATCCGATCCGCGATGGCAGCCGCTTCGGCGACGTCGTGCGAGACGATGACAGAGGTGAGTTCCAGCGCGTCATTCAGCTTCCGGATCAGCTCGACCAGCACCCCCATGGAAATTGGATCCTGCCCGGTGAACGGTTCGTCGTACATAATCATTTTCGGATCCAGAGCGATGGCGCGCGCCAAAGCGACGCGCCGGGCCATCCCACCCGAAAGCTCGCTGGGCATGAGGTTGCGGGCGCCACGAAGTCCAACGGCCTGCAGCTTCATGATAACCAGCGCACGCAGGACCGATTCCGGCAGAGCAGTGTGTTCGCGCAGAGGAAAGGCCACATTATCGAAGACATTCAGGTCCGTGAACAACGCCCCGCTCTGGAACAACATACCCATTCGCTTCCGAAGCCGGTAGAGCGCTTCCCGCGACAACCGGTGGACGTGTTCCCCGTCCACGACCACCTCGCCCGCATCGGGCGCAATCTGCCCCCCGATCAAGCGTAGCAATGTGGTCTTGCCGGTGCCGCTGGGCCCCATGATCGCCGTAACCTTGCCACGCGGAATCTCTAGGTCGACCCCATCGAAGATCACCCGATCACCCCGTGAGAATTTCAGTCCGCGTATGGATACCAAAGTTTCCGTCATAGTCGATGCCACCCTCCCCAGTTCATGAATTCTGTCAGATTCGGGCGGAATTTGCGCAACTCAGTCTCCCGCCACCGGAATGACGTACGTTTGGCAGTCCCCTCTCGACGTGTATCATTGCGTGCGCTCGGTGCTCATCACCGTGAATTCGCCCTGACACATTTGCCCACCTCATTAGGCGGGCAGGAAGCCAAGCCGGCAGGGACAACAACCGTCAGAGGAGCGCTGAATGCTCGTCTTCGTGGCCGCTGCAATGGGCGGTTTGGTGGTTCTCGTCTGGGGCGCCGACCGCTTCGTGATCGGCGCAGCCTCGACTGCCCGTCACCTGGGCGTGTCACCGCTCCTCATCGGATTGACGGTGGTTGGATTCGGGACGTCAGCACCGGAGATGCTGGTGTCCGGCATCGCTGCCTGGCAGGGTAATCCCGGCCTCGGAATCGGCAATGCGCTCGGCTCCAACATCGCCAACATTGCACTCATCCTCGGCACGACGGCATTGGTCATTCCGCTCGCCGTGCGTTCTGAGACGCTGCGCCGGGAGTATCCGGTACTGGTGCTCGTTTCGCTGCTCAGCCTGGGACTCATGTGGGACGGGTCGCTGGACCGCACCGACGGCGTCGTACTGCTCACCGGCCTGTTTACGCTTTTGGCTTGGGTGGTCTACATCGGCCTGAGAAGTCGAAGTGGCGATCCGCTGGCAACTGAATTCGAAGGCGAGATTCCCACCAATCTCACTCTCGGCGCAAGCCTGGGGTGGCTGGCGATTGGCTTGATTCTGCTGCTGGCGAGTTCCCGCGTGCTGGTCTGGGGTGCCGTGGGCATTGCCCAGACCCTGGGCATCAGCGATCTGGTAATAGGGCTAACGGTCGTTGCCATTGGAACAAGCCTCCCGGAGCTGGCTGCCGGCATTGCGAGTGCCCGGAAAGGCGAGCACGACATTGCCGTGGGCAATATCATCGGGTCGAACATGTTCAATTTGCTCGCAGTTCTCGCCCTGCCCGGCCTCATTCATCCGGGGCCGTTCGAGCCGGAAGTGCTCACCCGCGACTTTCCGGTCATGATCGGCCTGACCCTCGCCATGCTGGTGATGGCCAC
>JBFGYN010000343.1:0-4609 GCA_041587415.1 Candidatus Competibacterales bacterium
GAAGTTTATGTCCAAGTTAGCGGCTCAGTTCTGGCGTACAAGGTGTACCGCCGCCAAAGGCCTACCCCGGCCCTGGCGGTTTCTCGCCCGCCCTGACTTGCTCTTCACTCAAGTTGTCGCTACGGCTACAACTTTTCGTCCAGGGTGCTTGCATGCAAAGGCAAGCGCCCGCTCGGTGAGGCGCGATGATTCACTGGATCACCGCCCCTCGCCTCGCCCAGAGCGGCGCCAGGACGGCTGCGAATTCCGCCAGCATCCGGGGTCCCTGATGAAGTATCCGGGCTAAGATGCGCGCTAGAGCTATTGCGGCGACATCTGCGATCGTTCTCGGCACGCTCCCATTGTCCGCGCATGCCCAAAGCGTACCCCCGTGGCTGATTGTTGCAGTGCTGTCGCCCATTCTCGTGTTTCTTTTGTGCATCGTCCTCGGTTTGATAACTCGAAGCATACGAATCGGGGCGCTGCATGCGGCGATCGTGCTTGCTTGGGTTGTGCTTTTCTCGTTGGCCTCTTACTTTGTAGAAAACGATTACGTAATCTGGACGCCCTTGGCTCTGTATATCGCACACTCGGCGCTTTTGGTCGTATTGATCGTTGTGGAAATAGCAAAGCGAGTAGCCCGCCGTGCCGGTAGCGCCTGACAGTCGGTTGCAACGAATGGCGGCGCACGCCACCCGACCGGATCACACCGCAGCGTCGCCGGTCAGCTCCCCGTTTGGTCGCCAAGACGAGAACCGGAGGAAATAGGCATGGCGGAGAGTGAACGAAAAGACCGCACGCGATTTCGATCGAGCGAGATTCTGTCGATGCTCGGACTACTGGCCTCCGGAATAGCTCTGGGCTCGATCGCAACCTATTTGTCGCGCGACAATCCAGAGCTTTCCAGGGTCTTCGTCGTCGGCACGGTAACTCTTTTCTTTGGCTCGCTCCTCGGCGGCGTTGTCTCATTGCTGATCGCCGACTTCGACAGATCGCGTGTCCAGCGAGCGGCGCAGCTCGAGTTTATTGCGAACGTGCTCTCCGATCTCAAGGCGGTCTATGATCAGGTCGATCGAGGACGAATCTTGATCGCTGCGCATCAATCGGCCAAGACGTACGGCGAGCAGATGCGCGAGTTTATTGACGCGCGGGTCAAACTGCTCGCAGTGCTACGGGCGCTACGCTTTGACGAGCGCGGGAGCCCCATCCTCCCCGTCCGCCCCGAGGTTGAGCGAATGGAAGCGTACGTACACTTGTTAACGGCGGAATTCGTGCAGCACTACAAGAATATCTCGCGATCTCAGAGTGTTTACGAGGCCCACATGAAGCGGGCATTGGAAGGTCCACCGCCCCCAGACGGCGGCGCAGCACCGCTTCCCGCCAATTCTCCGTGGAGCGAACTCTCGGAACTTCCACAGCTGAGAGACTTTCTGCGGCACGTGGACGATTGCAGCGCCGAGATGGCGAGCGGCACCAGCCAGTACTGCCAATCATTCCTGCTGCCCCTCGACCGCGCTTCCGACATACTCCGCAAGGCGCTCGAGTCCGAAGTGACGTAGATCCAGCGGCCAAGCATTGCAATCGAACTGGCCAACAGCGGCGCTGCGCTTGCTATGGCCGGGTACTCGCCGTGCGACACACCCAAGGCAAGCCGAGCTCTACGATATCTCGGCGCTATTGTTCGACTTTCCAGCCTCGCCTCCAGTTGGGGTGTGCTGGCTCCAGGCGCCACTCCCGCCCATCGCTTGCGCCCCGCCATTCGATACTTGAACGCCGGCCCAATCCAACTACGATTTCGGTACGAACTCACAGATTTGGGCGTAAAAGAGGGGAAGCATTCTGCAACGGGCCGGCGGTACCGGTGATCCACCGGTGCAGCGCATCTGCACCGTCGTCGCACAATGAGGCGGTCCATACGATGACTACTCAGATCCTGTCCGAGATTAGCGAAGACGAACAGCAGCGATTGCTCACGCTGCTCCGCCAGCATGGCGAGACACTGCTTACCTACCCGAACGTCCACAACGTCGATATCGGCTTCGAGTACTCCGGTGGCCAGCCGACCGGTCGCCTGGCGATCCGGGTGCACGTCAGCGAGAAGCTTCAGAAGTCTGGCCTGAAGCGAAAGGAGCGGGTACCCGACGAACTCGATGGCGTCCCTGTGGACGTCATTCAGTTCAATCCGCGGTCGCACCTCAATCGCAATCAGCGACACGTGCCCCTGATGGGCGGCGTTCAGATCATGAACACCAGCCAAGCTGGAGTGGGAACCCTCGGCATGATCGTATTCGATCGCCGCAGTCTCGAGCCGCGGGGCATCTCCAATCACCACGTCATGATGCGAACTCCTCCGGTGGCGAGTGACGTCATCTCTCAGCCCGGCGCAAACACCGCGGCGGATTTGCTCGGGACTGTGACGGCTTCTGACCAGGTGCTCGACTGCGCGGTTTGTCGGCTCGGCACCCGGACGTGGACGCTCGAGATATACGGGGTTGGGGCGGCCACCGGCGTCACGACGGCTCGGATTGGCATGAAGGTTCTCAAGTCTGGACTGACCAGCGGTGTTACGTGGGGCATCGTCGACGGGATAGAGCCCGGCGCTTTCACGATTGTCCCCGACACGTCGAGGCCGAGCGGCGGCGAAATGAGCCTCCCCGGTGACTCCGGTTCGGTGTGGATGGAATTGACGAGCAATCGCGTGGTCGGCTTGCACTTTGCGGGAGAAGGCCCGACCGATCCGAACGAGCGCGCCAAGGCGAAGCACATCGACGCGGTGCTAAATCAACTGGATGCCCTCGTCTTCTCCGGCGCGGCGATCGGGGCTGCTGTCATAGGTTCAACCTGCCGTGTTCTGGGGAAGACCCGCGCGGGTGCGCCCTGCACTCTGCAGATTGTCTACCCCAGCGGACGCCGAAGCTCGGCGAAGGGCCTTGGAGTGAAGATGGCTGACGCCGAAGGTTGGGTCGATTGGAGATGGCGGATAGGCACGCACACCAAACGTGTCGGTGCAGGAACCGGTGCACCTCTTGGGCGGCCCCTCAGCGCACAGCTGACCCTGGACGGGGTCGCGCGCCAGTTGACACAATTTCTCGAGGGATCCACGCGCACGGAGTAGGGGCTTGCCGCGGGCCGGCCACGGCTCGATCGTTGTCCGACGACCAGCACCCGTGCTGTTGGCTTCCTCGGCTGATTCACAAGGGAGCAAGAACCATGCATCGAAGTCGACTAGCCGGGTTTATCATCGATTGTCAGTCGGACGATCTCGATTCAGCAAGCGAATTCTGGAGTCAAGCATTGGGGTATCCCCCAAAACGCAAGACCGATCCGGCGGGGCCAAACTATAGGCTACTCGATACCGGCCCTAACGAATTGCATATTGAACTACAAAAAGTCGATCATCCGAGTCGAGTGCACATCGATATTGAAACGGACGACATCGCGGCGGAAGTCAGGCGACTGGAAAAGCTGGGTGCGATCCGGATAAGGCAGGTAAAAACGTGGTGGATCATGGAGGCGCCGACAGGTCATCGATTCTGTGTTGTGCGTCCACAGCGTTCCGAGTTCGACAAAGAGGCAAATCAATGGAATGAATGAGCCGATTGCGCCTTTCCTTGGCGAATCGCCACACCGCCTCTGCACCCGTTTTTGGGACAACCTGCAACCCTCATGAAAATTGTGAATTTTGGTTCTCTCAATGTCGACCACGTCTACGAGGTCGATCATTTCGTGCGCCCCGGCGAGACAATAGCGAGCCGGCGCTACCAGCAACATTGCGGCGGCAAAGGGTTGAACCAGTCCATTGCCCTTGCCCGTGCCGGATGCGCCACACACCATGCCGGAAAGATCGGCCCCGACGGTCAGCACCTCGTGGACAAATTGACGGAGTCGAGGGTGGACGTGAGTCTGATCGCAATCGGGACAGACCCGACGGGCCACGCGATTATTCAAGTTTCGCCGGACGGGGAAAATTCCATCATCGTCGCGGGCGGCGCCAACCGTTCCATCGATTCGTCGGACATAGACAGGGTCGTGCGCGAACTCTCTGCCGATGACTGGCTTGTTATCCAGAACGAGATCAACGCCATCGACTCCATCCTGGAGGCGGCGTGCGACCTGTCTTGCAATGTCGTGTTCAATCCGGCACCGATGACGGGGGAAGTCGCTGCCCTACCCCTCGAGCGCGTCGATTTCCTCATTCTCAATGAAACCGAAGGCGCCGATCTGACGGGCACCACCGACCCCTCATCGATTCTGGCGTCCCTTCTGTCACGGTATCCGAGCACCCGCGTCGTGCTGACATTGGGTAAGATGGGTGCGGCCTTCGCAGACGGAAAGGGCACGTTTCGTCAAGAAGGGTTCCCAGTATCGGCCGTCGACACCACCGCCGCGGGTGATACTTTCGTCGGCTACTTCGTCGCTTCGATGAGCAGAGGCGCAGACGTGGGTGAATCGTTGCGACACGCATGCAAAGCGGCCTCGGTTTGCGTTACGCGTAGCGGTGCCGCAGATTCGATCCCGTTCGCCCATGAGGTGTTCGGGGGTGCGGGCTAACCCGGATACTTCATCAGGGACCCCGGATGCTGGCGGAATTCGCAGCCGTCCTGGCGCCGCTCTGGGCGAGGCGAGGGGC
>JBFGYN010000344.1:0-4600 GCA_041587415.1 Candidatus Competibacterales bacterium
CCCTGAGTTGGTGGAGCTAGGCGGGATCGAACCGCCGACCTCTTGCATGCCATGCAAGCGCTCTCCCAGCTGAGCTATAGCCCCTCGCCCTACCCACCGCTTAGGGTAGCGACAGGCCGCGTATCCTAATTCCACGCCGTCCCTGCGTCAACGTTGAACGACTAGGGCGCACTGCGCGAGCCAGTCACTCGCGCAGTGCTTCGAGCCACTGCGCGACGGTTTCCACCAGGACGTCGTCGGCATCGTTGAAAAAATGGTCCGCGCCTTGGACCATGCGCTGCGTGTATTGGTCATTATGTGCCGCGGCGGCGCGCCTTGCCTCGGCACTATCGAGCACGTCCTCCAAGTCGTCACTCCCAAACAGGTCGAGGACGGGAATCTTGATTTGAGCAAGATGCTCACGATTCCTACCACTCATGCCGATGCCCGCAAAAGCTTCCACGGATTCGAGTCCGTTTGCCAGCGCGTACGTGGTCATCAGCGCGCCCATGCTGTGGGCGACGATGATCGCTCCTTCGCTACCCTCTCGCGCCAGAAACGCTGTGCCGGAAGCGAGCCGGGGTACCACCTCCGGCATGAGCGCCTGATAGGCATCGGCCGTTGCCTCGTTGGGAAGGATAGGAAGCTGCAGGGCAAGCGTCGTCCAACCGCGCTCCGCCAAACCCACCCGCAGGGGATACACGACCTGCGGCCAGTTGGGGTGGACACCGAGTCCATGCAAGACGATAACCGACCCCCTGCTCCGTTCCGGCACGGTGTAAATTGCCAGAAACTCCGATTCGCCTTCGCTCAGCATTACCGCCTCGCCATCGATTAGGGAATCGACGATCTGGCTTGCCCAACGCGCCTCCTTGTCCCGGTCCGATGCCCACACGGTCGGCAGACAGGTCATGAGAATACCGAGAATCGTAACCGCAGCAATGAGCACGTGGACCTCGCGAGCGCCACGGGGGCGCGCTACTCGGAACAAACGGCGAATCCCAATCGGTGTGCAACGGCGCCGACACATGGTCGAATGCGGCCATCGACGGCACATTGGTCTCGTCCGACTTTGTAGCTGGCAGGCCCTCAGGCGTCGTTGTCCTCCCTCTGGAACTGCTTTGCCAGCTGCTGCTGGATGCTTGGCGGCACGGGATCGTAGTGGCTGAGCTGCATTGCGTAAGAGCCTTCGCCTCCGGTCAAGGATTTGACTCTGGATTGAAAATCCTCCAACTCGGCGAGAGGAACGAGAGCGCTCAGATTGAGCATGCCAGTACCTACGGCCTCGCTGCTGGTTATCCGGCCGCGTCGTGCGGAGAGGTCCCCGGTGATGTCCCCCACGCTGGCTTCCGGCGTCGTGACCGTCAGATCCACTATGGGCTCCAGGACGGCCGGTTTCGCCTTTAGAACGGCGTCCACGAAGGCCTTTTTTCCAGCGATCACGAACGACACCTCATTGGAGTCCACGGCGTGGTGCTTGCCGTCGTAGACAGTGACCTTGACATCCTGAAGTGGGAATCCCGCGAGCGCGCCCTCGGTCATGGCTTGCCGAATCCCCTTTTCGATTGCCGGGATCAAGCCGCCGGGAATCACACCACCCTTGCTCGCATCGATGAATTCAAACCCCGTGCCCCGGCCCAATGGCTCGACCCGCAAGAAGACTTCTCCAAACTGTCCTGCGCCCCCCGTTTGCTTCTTGTGTCGGTAGTGGCCCTCGGCGGTGCCGCCGATGGTTTCTCGATAGGGCACCGTCGGGACATGGGTTTCGACTTTGACGTTAAAGCGCTCATCCATTTTTTCGATGGCCATACGCAGATGCAGGTCGCCGAGCCCTCGCAAAACCGTTTCGTTCGAACCAGAGTCTCGATCTACGGTGAGGCAAGGGTCCTCTTCAGAGAGCTTGTTCAGGACGTCGGAAATCTTCTGCTCATCACCACGACGTCTTGCGTGGATTGCGAGCCCGGCCATGGGCGCCGGGAACCACGGCGGCTTCGCGTGGAGATCGTCCTCATCGTGGGAGTCGTGCAGGATCGCGTCCCAATGGATGTCGTCGACCTTGGCTACGGCGCAAATGTCGCCCGGCACGCCCACGTCGGTCTCGACCGTCTCTTTGCCCTGTAAGCGAAAAAGGTGCCCCACTTTGAACGCCTTGCGACCATCGTCGATGAAGAGCTGGGTGTCCTTGGTAACCGTGCCCTGATGAATGCGAAATACGCCGAGTTTTCCGACAAAGGGGTCGAAATCGACCTTGAAGACGTGTGCCAACACATGCCGGCGGGGATTCTGATCGGCTTCGAGCGTCTCCGCTTTTCCGTCGTGCTCGCGCACGAAGGGGTGCGGATTGCCCTCGACCGGATTCGGGGCCAACTTCACCAGGACGTCGAGAAATTCTTTGACACCAGCCCCAGTCCGCGCTGAAGCGAAACAGACAGGAATGATGTGGCCGTCCCGCAAAGCTTCCTCGAACGGATCGTGCAGCTGATTCGGACTGATCTCACCCTGCTCCAGGTAAAGTTCCATGAGTTCTTCGTCGACTTCGACCACTTGATCGACGAGCGCCGTATGTGCGTCCTCCACGGACGAGAAGTCCGAACTGCCGGACGGATTGAAGAAGCAATCCACGATCTTCGATCCCCCGTCCGCGGGCAGGTTCAGCGGCAGGCATTGCTTGCCAAAAGTCTCCTGGACCTGTGCGAGCAAGGCGGGCAAGTCGACGTTTTCAGCGTCAATCTTGTTGATCAGGATCATCCGGCAAGTGTTGTACTCCTTGGCCACTTCCATCAAGCGTCGCGCCAGCATTTCAATTCCTGCCTGCGCATTGATCACGATCACCACGGTCTCGACTGCTGGAAGCGCGCTGATCGTCGGCCCCAGAAAGTCGGGAAAGCCCGGTGTATCGATGATGTTGATGTGCTTGCCTTGATACTCCAACCCAGCGACCGCAGAGTTGATCGAGTGATGATATTTCTTCTCCAGTGGATCGAAATCGCAGATTGCAGTGCCCTTCTCCACGCTGCCCATGGCGTTCAGTGCGCCACCGTGAAACAACACCGCCTCCACCAGCGACGTCTTTCCAGACCCGGCGTGGCCCACCAAAGCAATGTTACGGGTATCCTCTGTCTTGTATTGCGCCATTTGGACCTCCAGGAAATCAGTGAGAACTTGGGGATGTGTCAGGAGTCACGTGACATCGAGTATAGCGAGTGACACAACGATGATGGTTCGTCGAGCTCAACAACAGGTTCATATTCCATGACGCCCAGGACGATCGAGTGGTACTTCGACTTCATTTCCCCGTTTGTCTATCTGCAACGAATGGCCTTCCCGTCACTGCCCGATGATGTTTCATTGGAATACCGGCCCGTGCTGCTTGCTGGCATCCTCGGGCATTGGACGTCCAAAGGGCCAGCGGAAATACCGAGCAAACGCCGGTTTACGTACCGCTTCGTACAATGGAAGAGCGAGCGGGAGGGCGTCCCATTCCGCATGCCGCCGGCGCATCCATTCAACCCCATTTCGGCGCTGCGTTTGTGCATTGCTCTGGGTACCACCCCTGAGGTGGTGGACGAGATTCTGAGTTTCATTTGGCGCGAGGGACGGGACCCTAGCGCGGCTGCCGATTGGCGCGAGCTCTGCGGCAGACTCGGCGTCGAGAACGCTGACAGGCGGGTCGCAGATCCTGAGATCAAGGCCACGCTACGATCGAATACGGAACGGGCGTGTGCGATCGGGGTATTCGGTGTCCCAACATTTGCTATCGACGGTGAGTTGTTCTGGGGCCATGACAGCACGAACATGCTCGTCGATTACCTCGAGCAGCCCGAGCGGTTTCGGCACGGGGAGTTTGCCCGCGTCACCGACTTGCCGATCGGCGCTCAGCGAAAAGCCTAGGTGCACGAGCGGCAGTGGGCTCGGTGCGGCAGGCCGCGAGCCGGCCTGTGTTCAGTTGCTCAGTGTGGGCGTTCACCCGTTCCCAAGTTCTCATTGAATTTCGTGATGTACTGCAGCAACCGGTTGTGCGCTTCCAAGTCCGTGACCAGGAGCGCGCGCATCGCGCCACGAAAAGCCGTCACCATCTGATCGTGTTCCTTCAGGAGGCTTTCCAAGTAGACACTTTCGGCAATACTTCGGGAGCCCCCTCGCTCGTGCCTCGCATTCAGTTCCTTCAGGTAGTTCAAATGACGCTGCTTCGTCTGCTCCATTGCCTGGTACGCCTGCCAGGCGGGCACCGCCACTTTCGGAAGGTTCGCGTCAATCACTGGTGGCCATCGCGTTAGGAACTTCGGCATGGAGTTCGCGGTTCCGGCCTCGCATCGAATTGCCCGCGAGTCCCAGGCAATCCCCACGCGACGAACACTTGGCGTCGATCGCACCTTTCACGTTTGGAGAAACGAGATTGGATTCGACTCGATGCTAATTCGGAAAACGCGCCCACTCCTCGCAGACAATCGGGTCATCGTGCCCCATCGCCGTAGGGTACCACGCGGCCCTCGGGAAGTCGTAGCCGTGCTTTCCATTGCCTCGACCGGGCCAGGCTGCCTATCGTGCGAGATGCTGCCGAATCGTTCAGAAGTGCTGGGCGTCGACCCGTGTCCGATCACCGCCCGCTGGACCGCAACGC
>JBFGYN010000345.1:0-4589 GCA_041587415.1 Candidatus Competibacterales bacterium
CTGTCCCTCGTGTTCTCCATAGCAAACGACGCCCCGATCGGGGATCGAGGCCGCATCCGAACCTGCCATGGGACCGGTCAGGGCAAAACATGGGATTTCTTGACCGGCGGCGAGTCGGGGCAACCAGTATTGCCTTTGAGCGGTCGTCCCATAGCGCATCAGCAGCTCGGCGGGCCCGAGCGAATTTGGGACCATAACCGTGACAGCCGCCGCAATGCTGCGGCTCGCTATTTTTTCCACCACCGCCGAGTGCGCGAAATGCGAGAAACCCTTGCCGCCGTGCTCTTCCGGAATGATCAGACCGAAGAATCCCTGTTCGCGCAGGTAAAGCCAGACCTCGGACGGCAAGTCACGCAGTTCGAAGTTGATCTGCCAGTCATCCAGCATTCGGCAAAGCGTTTCCGTCGGTCCATCGATGAAATTTCGTTCCCGCGACGTCAGGCGAGCGTGCGGAATGTCCATTAGAACATTCCACGCGGGCCGTCCGGAGAACAGTTCTCCATCCCACCAGACCGTTCCTGCTTCCAGGGCATCGCGCTCCGTCTCTGACATCGGCGGCAGCAGACGCCGAAACGCGCGCAGAACATGGGAAACAACAAGGGTCCTTCGCAGGGGCTCGATCGCCGCGAGCACAAGCAAGCCCACGGCGAGCCATCCCGCCAACCACGATCCGTCCGTGGTCAAAGCCAGAACCGTGACCGCTACGCCCAGGGCTGCTGCCCAAGTCCACGCCTTTGCTTCGCAGTACGCAAGCGTCAGCGCCAAGCCGAACAGCAGTGTCAGTCCGTACAGCGTTGTCATCGATTCTCCTCGCGCCGCACCGCCGGCACAAAAGGGTGTCTGAAGACCTTGCCCCCGACCACTTGCGCCGCCACGGTAGATTCAAGGAACAGTTGTGCGTACACTTGTGTTCCGAACCTACCTGCTCGCGGTGAAGTGGTCAAGCAATTGTTCGATTGCGACATGAACCAGAGAAAATTCCAGAAGGAACGCACCCGCAGGGCTCTCATCGAGGCGGCCCTTTCACGGTTGGGTTCAGACCGCGGTTTTGCGAGCCTGAGTCTCAGGGAGGTGGCCCGTGAGGCGGGTATCGCGCCCACATCGTTCTACCGACATTTCCATGACCTGGACGAACTGGGCCTGACTCTGGTTCACGAAGCCGGTGTATCGCTCCGCAACCTCATGCGCCAGGTGCGTGATCGGCAACAGCGAGACGCTGGGGTGGTCCGCGCCTCGGTTGAAGCCTTCATGGCTTTTCTAGAAGAGAACGATCGACTGTTCCACGTGCTTCTGAGAGAGCGGGCAGTCGGTTCGCGGCCCTATCGAGCGGCAATTCGGCGGGTGCTCGATGGCTTCGTCCAGGACCTGGCTGAAGACTTACAGCAAGAGAATATCGCCCGCGGCACAACAATCGTCGAGCCATGGCTGGTAGCGGACACGATCGTCACACTGGTCCTGAACGGCGGCGCGGAAATTTTGGACCGTCCTCGCGGAGAACGACAAGGTGTCACCGAATCCGTAATTCGGCAGGTGCACATGGTCGTTCGCGGTGCACAGGCGCTCGCCCATGAGAGCCAGGAGCTGACGACCGAGGAGTAATGGTCCAGACGCCTGCCGTAATGCCGGCCGCGAGTCGCGGGTAGTCCTTGCCGACGCACACGAACGGGTCGCACGGAGAACAGTGGGCGACTTCGCGGAAATTGCCAAGGGCATCCGAGTTTTCCACAATGCTTCGAGCAGCGTATTCACCACCTCAGTACTGCGGGCCGGCGTACTGCTTTCTGGACGGGGACCCCACCTTGTACAGTTCACTGGATTCGCTTGTCGCGCTCGATGCGTTGAAATCGGTGCTCGAACCGATCGAAACGGCAACGGGCATTCCCAACGTCGCGTACACCGACGCGCGCTTCTTCGAATTGGAGCGGGATGAGCTGATCGCGCGCACCTGGGCGTGTATCGGATTCGCCAGCGACTTGGTTCAGCGGGGATCCGTGAAACCCGTCACGCTGATGGGCTTCCCACTGGTCATGATGCGCAGTCGGCACGACCAGGTCCGGGTGTTCCACAACGTCTGCAGCCACCGTGGCATGCGCCTGGTTCGAGAGGAGGCGGCTGTCCGGGGCTTGATTCGCTGCCCCTATCACTCCTGGACCTACGATCTCGACGGAAACTTGAAGGGTACACCCCACATTGGTGGCGTAGGCACGCACCAGCTCGACCGCTTCGACTGCGAGAAGAACGGCCTGAAACCGGTTCGCAGTCATGTGTGGATGGACATGGTTTTCGTCAATCTGGAGGGTCAGGCATCTGATTTCGACGAGCACGTGGAGCCGTTGCTGAGCCGATGGCAGACGTTTCTGGGCGAATCGGATCTCGCGCTCATGCGGCGTGCGAACATGGGCGGCAATCTGGAGATCCAAGTCGCCGCCAATTGGAAACTGGCTGTCGAGAATTACTGCGAGTCTTACCACCTACCTTGGGTCCACCCGAGCCTGAACGCCTACTCCAGGCTGGAGGACCACTACCACATCGTGATTACCGAGCGATTCGCCGGCCAGGGAAGTCTGGCTTACAACCTTTCCGACGTAGCCGGCACCTATCTGCCGAAATTTCCGAACTGGCCGAAAGACAAGCACCGCCAAGCGGAGTACATCGCCATGTTTCCGAATGTCCTTCTGGGAATCCAAGCGGATCACGTCTTCGCCATGATGCTCCAGCCACTCGCCCCGGACCGAACCCTGGAGCACCTGAGAATCTACTACGTGGGCGACGAAGCGATACAGGACAGCTACGCGGCTTGCCGGACCGCCACGCTGGAGTCCTGGCGGGTGGTATTCGGGGAGGACGTGACCGCGGTGGAGGGCTTGCAGCTAGGGCGGCAATCACCTGGCTACGGGGGCGGTGTGTTCTCACCCGTCATGGACGAGCCGACCCACCATTTCCATGCCTGGGTGGCAAAGTCGCTGCTCGACCGGGCCGGTTAGAGATGCGCTGAACGACAGCGTCGAGACACTGCCCGGGATGGCGTGCCGACCCACACCCCCTCAAGCCCACCAACGGACTGCGATTGAGTCAGCCCGGACGCTGCGCCGAAATTCGGGAATTTCGCGGAGGGCTGGCCAGTCCAAATTGAGTGATCGTGCAAAAAAGTCGACGCGAGGCATCGACTTGCCGCAGGATCGCTCCAGATGGGCGGACGGAACCCGCGAAAACCGAATAGCGTCCACGGGGACAGGGTGCTGCCTGCCAACAGACTCGGGAGTTTCTTGTCCTACAGGAAACCATTGCCCAATCGGGAGCGCCCTGGTGCAAGCTCCGGGTTGTCCCGAATAGGACACTTCCCCAGCGACAATCGCCTATGGTTGATAGGGTATCGAATGTTGGCCAACGAATTTTGGTGACGCGGTGAAATTAACCTTCTGCGGTGCCACTGGCGGTGTCACGGGCTCCTGCTTCCTGGTCGAAGTCGGCGATCAGCGCGTGCTGCTGGACTGTGGCCTGTTTCAGGGCCGGCGGCAGGACGAGGCGCGAAATCGCGAACCCTTCCCCTTCGATCCGACGACCATTCATGCCGTGGTGCTCAGCCACGCCCACCTGGATCATAGTGGGCGACTCCCAGTGCTTATCAAGGCAGGCTTTCGGGGGCCAATCTACACCCACGCCGCGAGCCGCGACCTCTGCCAAATCCTGTTGCAGGACGCGGGCTTTCTTCAGGAGAAGGAGGCCGAATGGGTTAACCGAAAACGCGAGCGCAAGGGACTTCGGCCGGTGCAGCCGCTTTATACGCGTCAGGAGGCGGCCGCCGCAATGGACAACTTCCGCCCGCTGCCCTACGACCGCGCCGACGATCTCCTGCCGGGCTTCACGCTGACCCTGCACGATGCCGGTCACATCCTGGGATCGGCGATTGTGGACTTGCAGCTGTGCGAAAACGGGCAGCGGCGACGCCTGGTTTTCAGTGGCGATCTGGGCCATCGTGGTGCGCCTATTCTCCGTGACCCGGCGACGGTCGACTCGGCGGACTTGGTGCTGCTCGAGAGCACATACGGGCAGCGCGAGCACCGATCCTGGGAGTCAACCGTGGCCGAACTGGGTGAGGTCATCAGACACGCCCGAAACGATCGTGGAAACATCCTCGTGCCGGCCTTCGCGGTTGGTCGAGCCCAGGAACTCTTGTTTCTGTTCGCCCGCTACCACGGCGAGTGGGGCATGGACCGATGGCAGGTGTTCCTGGACAGTCCGATGGCCATCGAGGCCACCAAGGTCTACACCCGTCACCGCGCACTCCACGACACCGAGACGACGGAGCTTTGGAATGGGCTCGCCAGCCAGCAGCTACTGCCAAATCTCCATTTCACGCCCAGCACCGAGCAGTCCGTTGCACTCAATCGAATACGGAGCGGCGCCATAATCATTGCTGGGAGCGGCATGTGCACCGGCGGGCGAATCAAACATCACTTGAAGCACAACGCCTGGCGGTCCAGTACCCAAATACTGATGGTGGGTTTTCAGGCCCGTGGCACACCCGGGCGCGCGCTGGTGGATGGCGCGCGTCACATTCGGCTTTGGGGCGAGACGATCAAGGTAGC
>JBFGYN010000346.1:0-4589 GCA_041587415.1 Candidatus Competibacterales bacterium
GGCACCGATCGTCATCAAGCTGCTCGAGGGCACCCAAGGGAAAGGGGTTGTGCTGGCCGAGACCGACAAGGCGGCGGAAAGCGTCATCGAAGCGTTTCGCGGCCTCGACGCGCATATTCTTCTTCAGGAGTTCATCAAGGAAGCAGGTGGATCGGACATACGCTGTTTCGTTATCGGAGAGCGCGTCGTCGCGAGCATGAAGCGACAGGCACTGGAAGGGGAGTTTCGATCCAACATCCATCGGGGCGGATCCGCCACCGTCGTGCGCATCACGCCAGAGGAGCGCTCCACTGCGGTGCGTGCCGCCAAGATCATGGGTCTCAACGTGGCTGGCGTAGACATCCTTCGTTCCAACCATGGGCCCGTGGTAATGGAGGTCAATTCTTCGCCTGGCCTGGAGGGAATCGAAAAAGCTACGGACAAGGATATTGCCGGAATGATCATTCAGTTCATCGAGAAAAATGCGAAGCCCAACAAGACGCGCACCCGGGGAACCGGTTGAATGTCACTCGCCTTCGAGATTGGCGGCGTAGAGGTTCCGCCCGGCGCCAGTCGCACGATCGACCTGAAAATTCCGAAACTCTACACCCACACCGACGTGTGCATGCCCGTTCGGGTCGTCCACGGTCGCCGCGAAGGCCCGGTACTGCTCGTCTGCGCGGCAATCCACGGCGACGAGATCAACGGCGTTGAGATCATTCGCCGGCTCACGAGTATGTCCGTGCTGAATCGGATCCGCGGCACATTACTGGCTGTACCGGTCGTGAACGTCTACGGATTCATCGACAAGTCCCGGTATCTCCCTGACCGACGTGATCTGAACCGTTTCTTTCCGGGCTCGGAACGCGGCTCTCTCACCGCTCGGCTCGCCGATAGGTTTTTCACCGAAGTTCTGGGGCGGGCCACCCACGGTATCGATTTGCACACGGCGGCCAATCACCGCTCGAATCTGCCCCAGATTCGAGCGTTCGTCGACGACCCCGAGGCGGATCGCATGGCCGTCGCATTCGGAGCCCCCGTGATACTGAATTCGGAGCTTCGCCAGGGATCTCTCAGGTTGGCCGCCCGGAAAGCGGGTATCCCCGTGATCGTATACGAAGCGGGCGAAGCCTTGCGTTTCGAAGAGTTCGCCATTCGTGCTGGTGTGAAGGGCGTGCTCGCTGTCATGCGGGACCTTGGAATGTTGCTGGAGCGCGAGCGCCAGGGCCGACGGCCGAAGCCGGCGCGCGCCGCGTCGAGCTACTGGATCAGGGCGGCTTCGAGCGGCATCCTGCGACTGCACCGGTCGCTCGGTGCACACGTGGAAGCGGGCGAAATGCTGGGCATCATTAGCGATCCGTTCGGCGAATCCGAGGAGCCCGTGGTCGCACCGTCCGCGGGATTGGTCGTCGGCCGGGTCGACCTGCCGCTCGTCAACGAGGGCGAGGCGTTACTGCATGTGGCGCGGGTGCGCGATCCGACCGAGGCGGAGGAGCGTGTGGACTCCTACCAGGCGGAACTGGCCGGGGCGAGCGAACTCGCCGATCCGACCGAGGCCGATTCGGGCGAGCCCAACCCGGAAGCTGGGATTCCCGACCGTCCAGAGCCCAGATGAACGCTGACAGCGCCGGAAACCTGACGGGCCAACCTCGGCGAGTGATGTCGTCGCTGATTGGTGTTCTCATCGGGGCGCTGGCAGGCGCCCCGGGTGTCGCCGCCGAGGGCGATTTCGACGCTGCGAAAGTCCGTGAGAAACTGGAGCAGATCGAAAGCCGGTACGTCCAATTCGGGCGGGACGAAAAGGAACTGGGCCAGGGCATCAAGGATCTCACTGCGCCGCGCAGCGCCGCGAACCAGTGCGTCACCGCTCTCGAGCCACAACTGGCACGTATCGATTCCTCCCTCAAGTCGATATCGACGCCTGATGCGGCACCGCCGACGCGGGTGCCCGCCGAACTCGCCCGGCTGAACGCCGAAAAGAAGGAAATCGAGAGGAATCTCGCCGATTGCCGTCTGCTCCTGGTGCGTGCCGACGATTTGATCGCCAAACTCACGGCGGAGCAGAATCGCTTGCTTCGTGAGCGGTTACTCCACCAGGGTCCCAACATACAAGAAGCCGCCGTTGCGACGCTCACTCAGCCGGCCCAGCTCTGGGAGGCGGCGCGCAGTGTTGCAATCGAAGGAAGTGGCATCAAGAGCCTCGGAGGCGAACGCATCTGGATCGTGGGGCTGGCGGGTCTTGCCGGTCTTGCACTGGGGTTCTTGCTGAAGCCCCGACTGCGACGACTCGTCCGCCGCTACGAAGGCGACTCACTTCCCTGCCGGACAATTCGTGCCGTCGGCGGTGCTTTCGCCAAGCACCTGCCGGCCCTCGGCTTGTTCTCTGCCCTGTCGGCGTGCGTCGTTGCGTTCTTCTACGGGGTAACGCCGAAACCCTCGGTTCAGCACCTGGTTGTCTCGGTGCTCGTCTACTTTGCTGGTCTGTCGCTCGTTCGCGGTGTGCTCTGGCCCTATAAGCCCGAGCGGCAACTGACGTCATTGCCCGATCCGCTTGCCCGCGCGATTACGCGGCGCAGCATGGTGCTGCTGGTGCTGTTCATCATCGGTCGGATGGTGTTCGTGATATTCGGCTCGGATGCGATTCCGGGCAGCGTCCTGGATCTGGCAAACAGTATTTTCCACGCCTTCCTCGCCATCAATCTTGGCTGGTTGGTCTGGTTGCTGGGCGAAATACCGGCTCTTGAGACCACCGGCCGTCGGCTTCGCCTGTTCTTCATTTTTTTGCTCGCCGCAATCCTGGTTGCTGGCTGGTTCGGATACCGGAATCTCGCCCAGTTCGTCATGGGCGGCTTGGTCATGACGACCCTATTGCTTCTCGGATTCTGGGGAATCGATTCCCTGCTCGGCCACGTATTCGAAACCTTGGACGAGGGACGCTACGAATGGCAGAAGCGCGTGCGGAAACGGCTCGCGTGCGAAGAAGGCCAACCCGTCCCCGGCCTGTTGTGGCTTCGTTTCATAAGCGCCGTGCTCCTGTGGGTAGGCCTCGGGCTGATGATACTGTTGATCTGGGGCCTCTCGGACGCCGGCTTCGCCATCCTCGTGCAGTACCTGGTGGACGGCTTCGACATTGGCGAGACCCGTATCGTCCCCAGCCAGGTGCTGACGGGCCTCTTCCTGTTTGCGGTGCTGCTGGCCGCATCCCGCTGGTTCCGGAGCGCGCTGGAGGAGCGATGGCTGCTGCGAACACGCCTGGACCCGGGCGCCCGGGAAACGCTGGTTGCGATGAGCAGTTATACGGGGTTCGCCATTGCGGTGCTGGTCGGGCTCTCCCTGGCGGGTTTCAAATTGCAGAATCTCGCGATTATTGCGGGAGCCTTGTCAGTCGGAATCGGATTCGGTCTTCAAAATGTCGTCAACAACTTCGTGTCGGGCATCATCCTCCTGTTCGAGCGACCGGTCAGTCCCGGAGACTGGGTGGTGGTTGGCAACACGGAGGGCTACGTCAAGAAGGTGCGTGTCCGCTCCACCGAAATTCAGACCTTCGATCGCTCGGACGTGATCGTGCCAAATTCCGAGTTCATCTCGGCACAGGTTACAAATTGGACATTGCGCGACCCATACGGTCGAGTCATCGTCAAGGTACCGGTAGCCTATGGTGCCGACACGGACAAAGTTCGCGACGTGCTCCTGGAAGTCGCGAAATCCCATCCGCAAGTCATCCAGTTCGGAGTCGTGCCGCCGCCCGTGGTGCTGTTTATGGGCTTCGGAGCCAACTCCCTCGACTTCGAGCTCCGCTGTTTCATCCGCGACATCAACTGGAAGCTCAGCGTGACCAGCGATCTGAACTTCGCCGTCGACAAAGCTTTTCGAGAAAACGGCATCGAGATACCCTTGCCGCAGCGAGTCCTGCACGTCAGCTCCTTACCCGTGCCGCTCACGCCGGGGACGGAGAGCGTCGAGCGCCCGCACATCATTACCGAGAGCCGGCCGACGGGAGAGCGGACACCCATCGGCTGACACTCACGATCTTCGGGAAGTCATCCGTCGGAGCAGCACCCGTCCGACTCAGGCAGACTCTCGCGGCCGACCGCAAAGAAGGTGGACCTGAAGCAGTCCGAGGCGGATTGGGTCCAAACTCCCGTGTATTCGGCGGACACGTACCAGACCCCAGCATGAAATTTTCGCCAGAGATGATCCATCGGTTTTCGGCCGCGAACCACATTGTGGTCCTGACCGGCGCCGGAATCTCGGCAGAAAGCGGTGTTCCGACATTTCGCGACGCACAAACCGGGCTCTGGGCCAAGTACCGTCCCGAGGACTTGGCCACGCCCGAGGCGTTCCGGCGACATCCGCGCCTGGTTTGGGAGTGGTATGCGTGGCGGCGGGAACTCATTCGACGTGCAACACCCAATCCCGGTCATCTCGCCCTCGCACGGCTCGAGGGAGTGGTCCCGGCCCTGACGGTGATCTCCCAAAACGTGGACGACTTGCACGCCCGGGCCGGAAGCCGGAACGTCGTGCGCCTCCACGGTGACATATTCGGTAACCGCTGCTCCCGAGACGGCCGTATGTCGCATCTGCCGCCAGGGTCGGACGAGGCGCCACCA
>JBFGYN010000347.1:0-4557 GCA_041587415.1 Candidatus Competibacterales bacterium
CCGGCCATGAAGGCATGGAGCATGACGACCAGTAGCCCGGCCCCCTCGGGTTTCGTCCCCACGACCGGGGCGGACACACCGCGAGTCTCCCGAATTCCGAGCAGAGAATCGGTGATCTTGTAGAGCTCTTTTTCCGTTTCCGCAATACTCGTTCGGTAGTTTGATTGTGCGCGTTCCAACTCCACCAGTGCGAGGGCGAAAGGCGTCGCCTCGCTCGAATGAGTGTTTTTCAGTTTTGGTCTGAGTTCGGTAACTTGGTTCTCGATTCGGGCCAGTTCGATTCGCATTCCTTCAAGATTGCCTGCCAGCGACGCTCGGCGCGATTCGTACTCGGACCGGTAAGCGTCGATCAATCCCCGATGTTCCGATATCAGATCTTCCGCCAGTAATTCCAGTATTTGCTGAGTTTCCAGCACGGATTTCAGTGAGGTCTGGGTGGACACGTTCACGATATCGGTGTTAGCGGGTGTGTCCACCTCGATGGCCATGCTTTGCAAGCGCTCGTAGCGATCACGATGATCTCTAACGAATCGTGGAACGGTGTTGCTTTCCAGCCTGGCGGCAACCTGGGAGGAAGATTCCAGGGGGCGCATCGAATTTCCCGCTGGCACCTGCCCAATCTCGATCGTCATCCATACCTGGTACCGATCATCGCGAAGGAGACCCCACAGTGCACCCAGCAGGGTGAGCGCCGTGACGACGACGAGCACCAGCGCCCGGCGTCTGACCACGATGCCCCAGATTTGGGTCAGGGTGATTTCGTTGCCGATGGGGTCGGGATGTCGATACAGGCTGGGTTCGTTCACGGAATAAGTGGCCTTTTCCTTGAGCTACTGGCTCGATTTGTGATTTCCCGCAGGAGTGACAATCTATCTTGGGTTCACCGGGAAATAAACAAGAGCCCTAACCCGGATACTTCATCAGGGACCCCGGATGCTGGCGGAATTCGCAGCCGTCCTGGTGAAATATTCGACTAACAAGTTCCATCTCGAATTTGCTGGGGCGGCACGTCCACGCACGGAAGCTAAGCTCTGACCTCTTCCGATTTTCCCAACTGAACGGGCCACTGCGCCAATCTATTCTTCGTCGGACTTCGTGGCACCGCGCCATGCCGGCGAGATTCTGGCAATGCGAACCACGTTGCCCTCGGTTTTGACGATTTCCACCGGGTGACCCGCGACCAGTAGACTCGTGCCCGGTTCCGGAATGGCTTCCAGGTACTCCAGGATGAGCCCATTCATGGTGCGCGGACCTTCCGTGGGCAGCTCCCATTTCAGTGCCCGGTTCAATTCCCGAATGGTCACTCCGCCGTCAACGAGGAAGCTGCCGTCGCTTTGAGGCTGGATGTCTCTGTAAAAATCCGACGGGTCGGTGGTGAATTCGCCGACGATCTCTTCGAGAATATCCTCCAGGGTGACCATACCCATGAGATCGCCGTATTCGTCGACCACCAGGGCAACTCTCCGCCTTTGTTGCTGGAAATTCCTGAGTTGCACGTGGAGCGTGGTGCTCTCAGGGATAAAGTACGGTTCGCGCACCAGCTTCTCGAGATCGTCCTTGTCGAATGCCTGGTTGCTGAAAAGCCGATTCAGCACCTTACGCAGATGCAGCATGCCGACCACGTTTTCCACCGTCCCCCGATAGACTGGAAGTTTGCTGTACTGGCTCTTCATCAGTTGCGCGCGGATGGTTTCCCACTCGTTGTCCAAATCGATTCCCACGATGTCGTTACGCGGAATCATGATGTCTTCCACTGTCACGCCCTCCAGATCGAGGATGCCGAGCAGCATGTTCCGGTGCCGGGCCGGGATAAGGGTCGACGACTCCAGGACCACGCTTCTCAATTCCTCGGGGCTGAGCGCTTGATCGGCGCCCCCTTTGACCTTCACGCCCAGCGGCCTCAACAAGGCAGACGCAATGGTATTGACCACCCAGACCAGCGGGTAGAACACCTTTAGCAGCGGTGCCAGGACCCAGGCGGCAGGAAACGCGATTCGTTCCGGGTGCAAAGCAGCCAGGGTCTTCGGAGTGACTTCCGAGAAAATCAGCACGACCAGGGTAAGTGCGATGGTTGCAACAGCGATTCCGGCTTCGCCCAAGAGCCGGATGGCGATGACGGTTGCAATGGCCGATGCGAGAATGTTGACGAAGTTGTTTCCGAGCAGGATCAATCCAATCAGACGATCTGGACGCTTGAGCAATTGCTCGGCGAGTCGAGCACCCTTGTGACCGGATTTGGACAGGTGCCGCAATCGGTATCGGTTCAGGGACATGAGCCCCGTCTCGGTACCTGAGAAGAACCCGGATAATGCGAGAAGCAGGATCAGCGTGCCCACGAGCACGCCCAAGGGAACGTCGTTCAAGACATGACCGCCTCTCGGTCCTGGGTTCGACTGGCCATCTGATAGCCCTCGGGACCGGCGCTCAAGTCGGGCGCTGGAGAATCAACTCCAGAACCAGCTTGCTGCCGAAATAGGACAGGACGAGCGCTGCGAATCCGCACAGTGTCCATCGAATCGCCGTCCGACCGCGCCAACCGTACCGCCATCGGCCCCAGAGAAGCACCCCGAACACCACCCACGCGGTAATCGAGAGGACGGTCTTGTGCACGAGATGCTGCGCGAATATGTCCTCGAGAAACAAGGTGCCCGAGAGCAGCGCGAGGCTCAGTGCGACGAAACCGCCGCCGATCATCTGAAAGAGCAGGGACTCCATGGTAACCAGCGGCGGAAGGGCCCTCACGAAGCCTCCTGGCCGTCGTGTGTGGAGATGGCGGTCCTGGACCGCCAGCAGGACCGCTTGTACCGCGGCCATGGCCAGCAGCGCATAAGCCAGAATCGACAGCAGAATATGTGACTCCAATGCTCGATTCGACTCCACGATAAGCCGTTCGGATGGAAAAAATAGAGCCAGGGACAGGGCCGCCGCGGTGGCCGGTAGCACGATTATTCCCAAGTTTTCGACCGGCTGAACGACGGCACCCAGCACTAACGCGGCTGCTAGAAACCACCCGGCCAGCGAGAGGGCATTGAAAAAACCGAGATTCATACCGCCGGGGAGCACGATTTGACTGTGCAGAACGAATGAATGCAGCACGACGGCAATTACGCCGAGCGTGACCAACCAGCCCTTGTGCCAACTGGCGGCGGCGCTTCCGCGCGAGAGTCGTAGACCGAGCAATCCACCGGCAACGACATAGAGCAGTACGGCGCTCAGCCCAATCATGAGGTTCCGCATGCCTGTATCCGGCAGGACCTGTTCCGATCTCGGATCATCGCACAAAGGTCCAGGGTGCCGGAACCCGTCGAGCGATTCGCGTATACTCAACGGCCTTCGAGGAACACGACGGATCAACGGTTTCATGTTCGAGAATCTTAGCCATCGTCTCATGCGCACCGTGAAGCAACTGCGCGGGCAGGGGCGCATCACGGAGGACAACGTCAAGGAAACGTTGCGCGAGGTGCGAATGGCGCTGCTCGAGGCGGACGTGGCGCTGCCCGTCGTCCGCGAGATTATCGACCGAGTGCGTGAACGCGCTGTGGGTCAGGAGGTAATGAGCAGCCTCTCGCCCGGGCAGGTGTTCGTAAAGATCGTCCACGACGAGTTGATTCGGGTCATGGGCGAGGCCGAAGCGGACCTCGACTTGCGCGTCGAGCCCCCGGCCGTCGTGTTGATGGCTGGCCTGCAGGGTTCCGGCAAGACCACCAGCACTGCCAAGCTCGGTCGATTCCTGAAGGAACGGCGCCAGAAAAAGGTGCTGGTGGTGAGTTGTGACGTGTACCGCCCTGCCGCGATCGAGCAACTAAAGACGCTCGCCGGCCAAGTTGGTGTCGGTTTTTTTTCCAGCGATCGGGATCAGAAGCCGACCGCCATCGCAAAAGCGGCGGTCGAACACGCCCGCAAATTGGCTTTCGATGTCTTGATTGTCGATACCGCCGGGCGGTTGCACGTGGATCAAGACATGATGGCGGAGATCAGGGACCTTCATGCTGTCTTGGATCCGATCGAAACCCTGTTCGTCGTCGATTCCATGACCGGTCAGGATGCCGCCAACACAGCAAAAGCCTTTCACGATGCCCTGCCCCTTACCGGCGTGATTCTGACCAAGACCGACGGGGACGCACGGGGGGGCGCGGCCTTGTCGATTCGGCAAATCACCGGGAAACCGATCAAGTTTCTTGGCGCTGGCGAAAAGGCGACTGCACTCGAGCCTTTCCACCCCGATCGGGTCGTCTCGCGCATCCTCGGAATGGGCGACGTGCTCAGCCTGGTGGAGGAGGTGCAGCGCACGGTCGACCAGAACAAGGCCGAGGAGCTGGCGGCGAAGTTTCGGAAGGGAAAACGATTCGACCTGGTCGACTTTCGAGAGCAGTTGGAGCAAATGATCAACATGGGCGGGATTCAGGGACTGATCGAGAAACTGCCGGGTGCGGGCTCCCTGCCGGAGGGCGTGAAGCAACAGACCGACGATAAAGAGATCCGCCGCCTGATTGCCATGGTCAATTCCATGACGCCCCAGGAGCGCCGCTACCCCGATGTCATCAAGGGGTCCCGGCG
>JBFGYN010000348.1:0-4548 GCA_041587415.1 Candidatus Competibacterales bacterium
ATCCCGGCTGCCTCTGATGGGATGCGAGTCGTGCCCGAAAGGACGGCGCAACTCAATGGGGCAGCGAAGAGTAGTAGGCCGCGACCGCTTCGATTTGCTCCGGCTTCAAGCCGCGGGCTGCGGCGGTCATGATGGGGGCGTATGGCGTGCCGCCGCGCTCTCCACGCTGCCATAGCCGCAACTGATCCCGCCCGCTGCTCGGCCCGCTCTGTCCGCGGGATGCCCACCAAAAGCCGACAGCCATACCCACAATCCCACGGCGAGAAATGAAAACTGCTCCAGGGCCAGCAGCCATGCCGCTTGTCGCGCAAGCTGGTGCAGTACCGGCGCGCGCCTCACCCAGACAACGACCATTTCCGCCACAGCCGCCGGTATCGGCGTGAAAAGTCGCGGAGCACGAGGCACGGGATCGGCTCGCGAGCCAACCACGGCGATGGCGAGCAGCGGCGCCAGGACGGCTGCGAATTCCGCCAGCATCCGGGGTCCCTGATGAAGTATCCGGGTTAGCCGGTGAGGAGAAAAAAGAGGGGCACTGGCGCAACGGCCAGGGCAACGGTCAAAACGTATGCAGGAAGCGGATAGATCCCGCTCATGCCCGCCGCGAGTGCGATCCCGCCACCGCCGCCGATTAGAGTGTTGCCGGGTAGGTTGAAGGCGAGCGCCAAGGTAACGAAACGGTGGCGAAGTAGAAACGGCACGATGCGCCGCGGGGCGCGCTGCATGAGAAGGGCGAGGCGGGCCTGGGTATCGAGGGGCGCCAATTTCAATGCGAGATCCCGTGCTCGACGCAACCCGAAGAACTGAAATGTTGCCGCAGTCGCTCTGGGCGGAACAATGCGGCCCACCAGGTACGCCAGTATCAGGGAAAAGACCATGCTGGCGTAGACCAGCAGCACGATTCGCGGGCCCAGTATCAACATGATGCCGAGGCCGATTTCCGCGCCAGGAACGAAGGGCAACGTCGACGCCAGGATGTAGGCGCCCGTGGCTGCCATGATCATCCTGTGTACCTCTGGCTCGTTGATCGGTCGGACTTCAAAGGCCACGAGGTCCTGGAACTGCTGCCCCACGAGGGCGCCGCCCACGATCAGGGCAAGGTACACCGCGAGAAGAAGCCAGCGCGGGCGATCTCTCACAAACGGCAGTCTTCTGGCCCCGGTTCCGCGATGAGAGCGATCTCCCTCGCGCGTTGGGCCGACGTGATGTGGCTGATTTCCGACGCCTTGCCCTCGAATCGGAATGCCTTGTCGATGGACCAGTACCAGCGGTCTTTCCGCCATGTGATCTCGGCGGTCAGCTGACCGTTGCGCACGATTCCCGTGTAATGAAAACGACCGCGGTCCTCGCTTTCCATTTCACCCTGAAACTCGATGCCGTCGTCCACGAAGCGGACGAAATAGGCGCCCGGCCGAAATCCGCAGGGCACGCAGTTTTTCGACCAGAACTGGCCATCGCGAAAATAGAGAATGTCGTCACTGTCCGGTGGCTTGCCGTCCGGACCCAACTTCCCGACGAAGCTCATCCCGTCCAGCGCTGCACGTGGGCCTTCCGGGCCGTCTCCCGCAACACTAAACCCGATCGGAGCCATCGCGATCAGCAGTACTGACACCACTGCGGCCCGGCGGGCAATCGGGGGAAGGCGGCTGGCCAATTGCGCCTCCGATACCGTAAGGAAACGATCCACGAAGGGAAATCTCGTCTTGCTAGCGTACCGTGTGGCACGTGCAAGCGCCGCCGGGATCGACATGCCATCGTGCCGATTCCGGGAGGGAAGTTGAAACCGCATAGTCACCTATCGTGGCCTCGCAATTCCTGGATGGAGTCGTTCAGGGTTTCCCGTAAGGGTACGTCGACCTGGATCATGCGCCAACCCCAATCCGGCGTTCGGGTATTACCGCGAAACGCAGTGGTCGCATGTCCTAGACATCATGCTTTGACCTGCCGTCCTCCATGTGGCTTTGTGGTTTGGTTTCCGTTCGCACCATAAGCCACTCCGGCGAGGGCGGGCAGGTCAAATCGTCATGTCCAGAGGTCGCCTTACACACCGTATTTTCGGTACATGTCGCATCGCCGGGGCGCTCTTGTTAGTTTGTAATAAAATCACGTGACGCATTAACCGTAAGCACGAGACACGACTTCGTCTTTGGGCCACTCGGGATTGCTGAGCGCCCGATCGCCCGGGGCAAGCCCGGTACAAGACACCGAGGGGAGCGCTTTCTTCTCCTCACCAACATTTGACTCACGGACAAAGCTTATGAAACTTCCGCGCGAGAGCGGCATCCTCCTACACCCCACGTCGCTTCCAGGTGGCCAGGGCATCGGCGATCTCGGCGACCCATCGCTTCGATTCGTCGACAAGCTGCGCGAAATGGGTCAACACATCTGGCAGGTACTGCCGGTCGGCCCAACCGGCTACGGCGACTCGCCCTACCAGTCCGAGTCCACGTTCGCCGGCAACCCGCTCCTGATCAGCGTCGATCGCTTGGTGGACCTCGGTCTGCTGGGCGCCGCCGAACTGGACGGTGTCAGCGTGGCTGCGACGGATCGCGTGGACTTCGGAGCCGTTATTCCAGTCAAGTTTCAGTTGCTCGGTCTCGTGACGTCTCGCTTTTCCGATCGAGCTGGGCCCGAGCTGAAGGCCCAATTCGACGAGTTTTGCGATCGTCACAACCGGGTTTGGTTGGACGATTATGCAATGTATGTCGCCCTGAAGACGGCCCACGGGAATCAGCCCTGGTACCGCTGGGATTCAGACCTGGTCCGCCGCGATGCCGCTGCACTGCGCCGCGCACACGCCGATTTGGCAAATGAGATCGACTCGGTACGTGTCATTCAGTTTCTCTTTGATCTTCAATGGCACGAGTTGCGTCGGCGCTGCGAATCACAGGCAGTGCGGCTCGTGGGCGATGTCCCAATCTACATTGCACACGACAGTGCGGACGCTTGGGCCGAACAGGCCCTTCTGGAACTCGACGATGACGGTCTCCCCACATCCGTTTCGGGCGTGCCACCGGATTATTTCAGCGCCACGGGCCAGCGCTGGGGCAATCCGCTGTACCGTTGGAATCGGATGGCAGAGACGGGTTACGCATGGTGGAAGAAGCGCATGTTGAGGATGACTGAGCTGTTCGATCTGGTGCGCGTCGATCATTTTCGTGGCTTCGAGAGTTATTGGCAGATACCGGCTGATGAGCCGACCGCGGTGGCGGGCCGGTGGGTTCCCGGGCCCGGGGAGCAATTTTTTCGAGAATTGATTTCCGACCTGGGTGAACTACCGATCATCGCCGAGGATCTCGGCGTCATAACACCCGAGGTCGAGGCGCTGCGCGATCGATTTGATTTTCCTGGCATGCGGGTGCTGCAGTTCGCGTTCGGAAACGACCCCATGGCCGAGAGCTACCGACCAGAGAATTACATCGAGAATTGCGTCTGTTATACGGGGACTCATGACAACGACACGACGGTGGGATGGTTTCGCAGCGCCGAGGGCGAGGGGACCACTCGCAAGACCGCGGAGATAGAGGCCGAGCGGCGCACGGTGCTCGATTTCCTTGGAACCGATGGTCAAGAAATCCATTGGGACCTGATTGGCGCAGCACTCGATTCGAAAGCGAATTCCGTGATCTTTCCAATGCAGGATCTACTGGGCCTGGGCTCCGAGGCACGCATGAACACCCCGGGCACTGCGACGGGCAATTGGTGCTGGCGGTTCCGCTGGCCGGACCTGACCGACGAGGCCGTCGGGCGCCTGCGTCATTTGGCCGAATCAGCTGGTCGAATTCACCGCTGATTGCTCACGGCGCCGCGTGTCGGCCGCCCCGATCAGAGCTGTCGAATGACTCGGCAGGGATTGCCCGCGGCGAAGACTTTAGCCGGGATATTTTTCACCACGACGCTTCCCGCGCCGATGGTCGTGTCGTCCCCAATCGTGACACCCGGTCCGATGATCGCTCCACCGCCGATCCAGCAATTCCGCCCGATGGAGATGGGAAACGCCAGTTCCGGGCCGGAGATCCGGAGTTGTGCGTCCAGCGGATGGGTTGCTGCATAGATCTGCACCGAGGGACCCAGCATCGTCCGGTCGCCGATCCGGACGCGATTGCAGTCCAGTATCACGCAATTGAAGTTCATGTACACCGAACGGCCCAGATAGATGTTGCTGCCATGGTCGCAGTAGAACGGCGGCTCGATATAGGTGCCTTCCCCCTTCGCACCGAGCAGCTCGCGTATCAATTCGCCGCGTTCTTCCAGATCTTCCGGACCCGTACCATTGAACGCTCGGCTCAGTCTGATTGCCCGTCGGTGCGACTCGACGAGTTCCGGGTCGGTTGCCAGATAGGGCTCGCCGGCCAGCGCTTTGTCTCGTTCGCTGCGTTCAGCCATTTTTCCACCCTGCTCCACTGCGCGGCATTGTTTCGTCCCCCACTCTCTGGGGACGCACTTCCCCAGTGGCCATGTGTCCCCTGCACAGCGTAGCCAATGAACGCAAACATTGCGCTTCAAGGTCGTGGTATCGCGTCACACGGGAACCGGTATATCGGCTCGCTC
>JBFGYN010000349.1:0-4546 GCA_041587415.1 Candidatus Competibacterales bacterium
CCCCCGCCACGTTGAGTAACGGTACCCGAAACGCTCAGGAATTGGGAGTAGAAGAAAGTCTCGACTCGGTCCGTAGAGTTCGGATCAACATTTTTTTGGGGGGGGCGTCGAGTCCGTCTGTCGATCGGGTCGTTTTTAGAGACTGCAATGGAACTGGTGGCCGAGGGAGACCCGGGTCCGTTCGCGCGGTCGGGCCGGGGGCTAGCGTCAGCACCCTTGCGCATTGAAACGCGGTCCGCGCGAACAGGCCAGGGTTTCCCAAGTGGGCTTCCAACGCGGCGCGTGCCGTCACGATCACAAGAACCGTCTCGCCGTTGGGTGCCATTAATTTCTTTGTCCGGAGTACGTAACTCATGCCAAATTCCCTAGATTCGATCATTGTGTTCGGCGAATCGCCGGTTGAAGAGCGCCAGGCACCAGTCGATCCCGGCC
This sequence comes from Candidatus Competibacterales bacterium, assembly GCA_041587415.1. Taxonomy (GTDB): domain Bacteria; phylum Pseudomonadota; class Gammaproteobacteria; order Competibacterales; family JAHEDQ01; genus JBFGYN01. The sequence goes on from JBFGYN010000349.1 coordinate 433, forward strand.
ACCTGATCGCCGGCGACCCTCTGCACACTCTCCTGAACTATTACGACGACGATACGGGGCAGTACCGGGCCGGCATCTGGGCCAGCACCGAAGGGAAGTGGCATGCGTTCGGGCCGCGCAACGAGTTTTGCCACATGCTTGCCGGGCGCGTGCGGCTCGCAGACAAGGACGGCAACTCGAAAATATTCTCGACCGGGGACTCGTTCGTCATCACGCCGGCTTTCCACGGTACCTGGGAAGTTCTGGAAGATGCTCGGAAGCTCTACGTGATATTCGAAGCCGGGCAAACCTAACTAAGGTGTTCAGTGATCGTCATCCGGTCACGGATACGGGCGGGCGCTCCCGGCGCAGCATGGGCGCAGAAAGACGATCCGGCTCAGCGGCGGGGGGAATGTTCTATATCCAAAAGTAATATTGATAGCGCCAAATAATTCTTTTATGAGGCAGGCGGGTGTAATACGCTTCACGTAGCCTATATTTGCAAGTTGCTGTTTCGAAGGAGTAAGCCATGGGTAAACCCGATCCCGTCGAGCAAGACATCATGCAAGCTCGTATCGACGAGCTGCTCCATCAGGTGCACGTCCTGGAACGCCAGAAGCTCAAAGCCGCGTACGTCGCGAGTCATGAGGAAGTGGAAGAAGAGGATGAACCCGGCGAGGCCTTGCCTATCGGCGCTGGCTGATCGTCGAATACGGCCAACGTTCGGGCGGCTCTGATCCATTCGGTGTTGCCCGGCAGCGCATGGAAGTGCCGCCGCAATCGATGCTACAAGCTCGTGATTGCGTAGGGCGAACGGGAAAGTGTTTTTTTCCAAACACTCGCAAAGCCCGGATGGCATGGTCCACGGCGCCTTCGTTTCGCGGGTGTCTGGATTAGCCTGAGTACGGGCCTTTACGGTAACCGCCTTTTTCTCGGCTCGGATGCACGCGAGCCGTCACTGCCGCACACTCATTCGTAAGCCAGTATGCGACTCGGACTCGATCCGGCGACAGCTTGCGCGCCGAAGTTCTGCTGTCGGGTCGACGTGGGGTCCGCCGCCACGCCACCCGTGAGTGCGTACCGTAACGGTGCAAGGTGCCGCCGGCGGGCACATCAAAAAAAACCTCTCAGCCACTTGTATTTTGGTGCCCGAGTCCTACTATTCGCGCGTTCACGGCCCGATCGTCACTCGGCGATCGGCGGGTACGGACGCTGCCACGGCCCACCAGGAAAAGGGACCTGGGCAGAACACAATCATCGGAGATCGATGCAATGACGGACGGTGCCAGTATCCGCAAGGACCAGACTTCGAGCGAGGGGCCAAAGGCGGGCGATGGCGATCAGGAGAGCGAGGAAAGTCGCCCTCCCGGATCGAGTTGCACTCAGCGAGTCACCATACTTGCGCCGCACGTTCCGGCTCCGGCATCCGTACACCGAATTCCCCGCTTTCCAATCAGCCCACGCAGTCACGAGTTCCTCCGACGCGTCTATCCCGACGCCACCCCCACCGATTGGGTGGAGTGGCGCTGGCAGCTTCGCAATCGTATTCGCACCCTGAAGGAGCTATCGCGAGTATTCAATCTGTCCGACGACGAGCGCACGGCCGTGGAGCGCCACCTGGGCCCCCTGCCGGTCGGTATCACGCCATACTATGCGAGCCTGATGGATCGCGATGACGCCGCGGATCCCCTACGGCGCACCCACATACCCGTCAACGGCGAGTACCTTCGCACGCCAGGGGAGGACGATGACCCGCTGGGCGAGGACCACGACACCGCGGTTCCGGGCCTGGTGCATCGGTATCCCGACCGGGTGTTGTTCCTGACGACCCCGTTCTGCTCCACATATTGCCGCTACTGCACCCGTTCGCGCATGGTGGGCGAATCCGGTGAATACACTTTCGGTACTTCGGCTTGGGAGAAGGCGCTTGCCTATCTTCAGGAGCACACGGAGGTCCGCGACGTTCTTCTCTCGGGCGGTGACCCGCTCAACCTCACCGACGACAAGCTCGACTGGCTGCTGGGACGGCTGCGAAAGATCAAACACATCGAGTTCGTGCGCGTTGGAACGAAAATTCCGACCGTGATGCCCATGCGCATCACCCGCGACCTCGTCCGCATGCTGCGAAAGCATCACCCACTGTGGATGAGCATCCACTTCACCCACCCGAGCGAGCTCACCCCCGAGGTAACGGAGGCGACCACGCGGTTGGCTGACGCCGGCATTCCCCTAGGCAGCCAGACGGTGCTGCTGCAAGGCATCAACGACGACATCCCGACAATGAAGACGTTGATGCACGGCTTACTCGTACGTCGCGTGAAGCCCTACTACCTTTACCAGTGCGACCCCATCAAGGGCTCCGCGCACTTTCGCACGCCGGTGGACAAGGGCTTGGAGATCCTCCAAGGCCTGCGCGGCCACACGAGCGGTTACGCGGTGCCCACCTATGTGGTCGACGCGCCCGGGGGCGGCGGCAAAATTCCGCTCATTCCCAACTACGTGGTCGGGCGCGAGGGCGACGATCTGCTGCTCCGGAACTACGAGGGGAATGTCTACCGTTACACCGACCCGGACGGCGGCGTTGGCCATGTCCACGGGGTGGGAGAAGGACACTAAGATGCGGGTCGGAATCACTTACGACCTCCGTGAAGACTACCTCGCGGAGGGGTACGACGAGGAACAGACCGCCGAGTTCGATTCGCCGCAGACGATCGCCGCGATCGTCACCGCGCTCGAGAGCCATGGCTGCTCCACCACGCGCATCGGAAACGTTCGCGAGCTTGCTGCGCGCCTTGTTGCCGGGGAAAGATGGGACCTGGTGTTCAACATCTGCGAGGGTATTCACGGCGCGGGCCGCGAGGCGCAGGTGCCGGCGTTACTCGAGGCCTACGCCGTCCCCTACGTGTTTTCGGATCCGCTGACCATGGCGTTGACCCTCGACAAGGCCATGGCCAAGCGCGTGGTGCGCGACTGCGGCCTACCCACCGCCGCCTTTGCGCTCGTCACCCGGGCGGAGGAGATCGGCCGGGTCGCGCTGCCCTTTCCCGTGTTCGCCAAGCCCCTTGCCGAGGGAACTGGCAAGGGCATCAGCGCGGAATCGCACATCCCGTCTCCGGCCATCCTGGAAAAGGTATGCCTGCAGCTCCTCGCCAGGCACCGCCAGCCCGTGCTGGTGGAGCGTTACCTGGGCGGCCGCGAATTCACGGTCGGCGTCGTGGGCACGGGGCCAGAGGCCCGCGCCGTGGCGGTGATGGAAATCAGCCTGCTCCACAACGCCGAGTCGTTTGGCTACTCGTACGGCAACAAGGAACACTACGAGGACCGCGTTAGCTACCACCTGGCCGACGACGCGGAGTCGCGCCAGGCGGCCGAGACCGCCCTGGCTTCCTGGCGAGCGCTGAATTGCCGGGATGGGGGGCGCGTGGATCTGCGCTCCGACGAGCACGGCAGGCCGCACTTTCTGGAGGTGAATCCGTTGGCCGGCCTGCACCCGGTGCGCTCCGACCTCGTCATTCTCAGCCGGCTCGCGGGCCTCGACTTCACTGGCCTGCTCGGCGAGATCTTGGCGTCGGCCTGCAAACGCTACAGCCTGGCCATGCCGCGCCGTCTCCAAGTGGCCGTGTGATGGCCGCAGCATTCGCCGCGCGCCGCACGCCCCCACCGCTGGTGGTGTTGTTGCACAGCGACGTCGCAATCGATGCGCCGCCCGACGAGCTGGACACCCTGGAGCAGGTGCATGCCCTCGCCCGTGCGCTGGAAGCGCAGGGTTGCCGGACGGCGGCCGTGCCGCTTACCGAAGACGTTGCCGTAGCGGTCGACGCGCTGACCGGTCTGGCCCCCGCATTGGTATTCAATCTCGTGGAGTCCCTGGGCGGGCGGAGCGAGTCCATACACCTCGCACCGAACTTGCTCGCTGTTCGCGGCTTGCCGTACACGGGCTGTGACAGCCGCGCCATGTTGCTTACCACCGACAAGCTCACGGCCAAGCGCATCATGGCCGGAAGCGGCATCCCGACACCGCCCTGGTATCGGCCGGGCGCTGGTGACGGGCCATGGATCGTCAAATCGGTCTGGGAGGACGCCTCGCTGGGTATCGATGCGTCATCGATCGTACCCGGGCACGCCTGCGAGAACG
>JBFGYN010000350.1:0-4533 GCA_041587415.1 Candidatus Competibacterales bacterium
GATCATCGACGCGGCCTTCACCAGTTGCTCCGGATGTGCGTCGACGTAAGCCTGAAGGTCGGCCCCCGCGCGCAGTCGCCACCCATCCACGAGAGGCTTCAACGCAGACCAATCCTCCTCCCATAACGCTATCGGCGATGACTCGAACAGGCTGCGATACCGCGACTCGCTACGGCGAAGCTTCAGCTCGGTGCGCTTTCGCTCACGGACGTCGTCTTGGAGTTCCCGCGTGCGGCTGGCCACCGTTTCCTCGAGCCGCTCGTTTGCATTCATGAGCGCGGTCTTGGCTTTCGCGGTCGAACGCAACGAAGCGAGGAGCCGCGGGACCAGAGTCCGCAAGAGAACAGAGAGACCAATGGTGAATGCGCCAATCGCGAACAAAGTAACGAGCCACCTCCACTCGAGATGGAGGACGGTCATGATCGCCATTGAGCGCTGGTGCCCAAGCCAATACGGCAGAAGAGTCATGACGACGAGGTCCACAGTGTGGAAGGCGCCAACGACGAGAGTGCCGGCAATGAGCAACACCACAGTGGAGGTCAATTCGAGTGCGCGCACCTCACTCAGGTGACGCACGAGCGTAACGGTTAGGAAAAGCGCTGACGCGCCGACGAACACGTCGATGAGCACCATCAACAGCGGCGAGTTCCAGATCACCCCACCCATCCTACCCCCCTCGACCGCACCGATGATTCATCCCGAAATCACGCCAATGCTACCGTCGACGGGGGGATGCTGCACGGCATGTCTGTTAACAATCATTGCAATGTCACGGCGGGTCCTCTGGGTCGAGCGGTGCAGAATTTGTTCCATCACCGCGGCTCCGCTCCCGTACGGAGAACTGGCTCAGGACGCACTCCCGAAAAGCGCGTGCCGGAGCCGACATTCGCTTACCCCGCATGTGGGAGAAATACCAACGCCGCCGGAACGGGAAGCACTGGACTGCCAACTCGTCGAGGCGCCCGGCATCGAGCTCGAGCGCAACGTCCGTGGCATTTTCGTCGAGTCGGCGAATGCGTGCCTAGCCCGCCTGAGGCGTTGCCTCGGCGATATCCACGGGAAGCGCTGAAATCAGGCTTCCCCGGCTCCTTCCACGGTCCAGAAGTGCAAGACGCCATCGCCGCTTCTCTTTCTCAATTTGATGGTTGTCCGGTCGATGCTGGATTACTTCTTGACCGGACCGATCCAACGTTTCCGAACAAAGTACAGCACCAACAAAGCAGCGGTGATCGCCATGATCAAAAGGGCGAACGGATAGCCAAAATGCCAGCCAAGCTCCGGCATGTTCCAAGGGGATATCGAACGGTCGAAGTTCATGCCGTATAGGCTCGCGATGAAGCTGAGCGGAATAAATATCGTCGCAATGAGCGTTAGCACCTTCATGATGTCGTTCAGGCGCGTGCTCATGCTCGACAAATAGATGTCGACCAATCCGGAAGCAACCTCGCGATAGGTCTCGACGATGTCAATGAGCTGCACAGCGTGGTCGTAGCAGTCACGGAGATAGACTCGGACCTGGTCGTTGAACAAAGGGCTCTCGTCGCGAATCAGCCCGTTGATCATTTCACGGTGGGGCCAGATCGCGCGCCGCAGGCCGAGTAGGTCGCGCTTCATTGCGTGGACCTGCTCGATCAGGGCCGGTCCCGGTGCCGACACGACTGCGTCCTCCAGCTTCTCCAGTGCTTCGCCGTATTCCTCGAGGACCGGGAAGTAGCCATCCATCACCGCGTCGACCAGGGCATAGGCAAGATAGTCCGTTCCGGACTGGCGGATACGGCCCTTTTTCTTCCTTAACCGCTCACGCACCAGATCGAAACAGTCACCGCTACGCTCCTGAAAAGTGAGAATGAAATCCTGGCCCACAAACATGGAAACCTGCTCCGTCTCGCCTCGCTGCCGGCGCGATACCATTCGCGTCACGATAAACACGTGGTCCTCGTACTCCTCGGCCTTGGGTCGCTGATGAACGTTTATGACGTCCTCCAGTGCCAGTCCGTGGAGTCCGAAAACCTCGCCGAGTTGTTCGATCAGCTCGATGTTTGCAAGGCCATCGACGTTGATCCAGACGATTGGGACAGTTAACTTGATGGAGCGTACGTCCGCGATAGACAAGTTCGTACGTTCGATAACTTGGTGGTCGCCGTAACCGATCAAGCTGATCGAGCTACCAACGGCTGCAGGATCTGCGATGAGTGTGCCGGGCGAAGCCCCGGGCGGCGCCCGCCGTCTGACACGCATTCCGTATGGACGTCGAGTCATGGACCTGAGATGACGATAATGGAGGTTGCTAAGGTGGCCACACCGAGGACCGACATCGGTACTGCGCATTGATGGACCTGCTTCGAGCACTCAGCCCGTCGTTCTCGACCTCGCCGCCGGCTTCTAACCCGCGTCGCGCACCAGATTGAATTCGACGTTCGCATTCGTGACAGTCGATCGCAGAGTGGCTCATCAACGACTAGACCTATCGTGAAAGGGGAGCGAAATCGAAATTCGTCCCATAAACCGGCGCGCCGAGTCCTACGGTGCGGCTCAACGAGTCTGTAGAATCGTTGTCCGAAGATTCTTCCACGCAGGGAACAGACAATGATCGAGGCCCATCTCTGGCCGACCTCAAACGGTCGCAAAATAACCATCATGCTGGAAGAAACGGGGCTGGAACATAAGCTGATTCCGGTAAATCTCGAGCATGGCGATCAATCGAAGCCAGAGTTTCTGCAGCTCAGCCCGAATGGCAAGATTCCGGTCATTGTTGACCACGAGAACGGGCTCTGCCTGTCGGAATCCGGTGCAATTCTACTCTATTTGGCGGAAAAATCCGGGTCGCTGATCCCCCGAGAGCGGGAACAGTATTGGCAAATGATGCAGTGGCTGATGTTTCAGATAAGCAGCATCGGGCCAATCTGTGGTCAGGTGCACCATTTTCACCATCTGAAGCGTGCCGTACCGTACGCGCAAGACAGGTTCCGAAGCGAAAACGCCCGTCTATACAGCGTACTGGACCAGCACCTCGCGCATGCTCAGTTCCTCGCCAGCGAATATTCGATCGCCGACATATCCACCTGGCCCTGGATTTCGAGATTCGAGTGGCAGGAGATAAGTCTGCACGATTACCCAAACCTGAAACGCTGGTATTTGGAAGTAGCCGCGCGACCTGCGGTCCAGCGGGGATACAAGGCGATTCTTAGTTACGCAGAGATTCCCATGCCCTAACCCGGATATTTCACCAGGGCGGCCTTCGGCTAACCCGCATCCGCTCACCGGGCTCCCGAATGAGCGTGCGGTCGTGGTGGTTGCGCGTGCGCAACTTCATGCGTCAGGGTCAGTTCCGACTCAGGATGTCGAGAAATCCGGACTCGTCAATCAGGACCTTGCCGACGTGACTGGCACCTGCCAGCGTGTAGTGACCATAGTCGTACAGCAACAAATTGCCGGCCTCATCGATGACTTGGCAGAGGTCGCTCCGAGCGGTGCAAATAAGTCCCGTACGATCGATGTATCGGGCACCATGCTGCTCGGCGATCTTTTTGATCATTGCATTCTGTGCGTCGTGCTGAGTTTTTCGTGTGCGCGATATCGCCTCGGCGATTTCACGCTCGGATCTTCCGCGAATCGACAGAATCGCCGCGGCTCTCGGCACATCGAAAAACTCAGCTGTGTTGCCGAAAACGACCACCTTCTTGCCGAGCGCCCCCAGCCTGTCGAGAACCAGCGGCAGTTCCGCCACCCGTTTCTCGCGCCAACTCGGTGCCAATACTACCCATTCGATCTTTTGGAGATCCGAGTTCTCAAAAAACTTTCCGTAACGGAAATCACATTCGAAGTGTTCGTCCCTCGAACGAATACCGCGACACATGCTGTTGGTGATGTAGGGTTTGAAGAATAGGCCCCTCGGTTTGGCCCCGAGTTGGCGATGAATGGCGTTGAACAAGTCCTTGGCATGGCTGTTGCCCAAGATGGCAACGCCGACGCGGCCATCTGGAAATTCCGCAGCTTCGGCTCGGCGCACTGCGTTCCACGTTGCCTGCCGTTCGGTGCGCACGTCGAAATCGATAAACTTGGCGTCAGGATACCTTTGCGGCCAGCCGGAGTTGCTTGCTGCGAGCCCGGCTGGCAGAGCAAGGAGCACTGCGACTGCCGCGCAGAGGCCAATGAACCGGGGAGCAGTGACCGAGCGCAAAGCCTTTCCTCGGGGAAGCCGAAATGGCTTCTCGACAAACCAGTACATCACCGTTGCGAGAACGAAGGACACCGCGACGACAAGCAGGCGGTCGCTGAGTTCAAGTGGCTCCAACCTTCGGTACTGATAAAAGACGAGCACCGGCCAGTGCACCAGGTAGAGCGAATAGGAGATCAGCCCCACGCCGACCATGAAACGATTTCGCAGAACGACGCCAAGATAGCGCGCACCGCCCGCGTAGATGAGCAGCGCGGTCCCAACGCAGGGCACGAGGGCCGTGAGTCCCGGAAACAACGTATCTTCGGAATAGGTCAACACGGAGTACATGACCGCCGCAATGCCTGCTGCAAAGA
>JBFGYN010000351.1:0-4529 GCA_041587415.1 Candidatus Competibacterales bacterium
CGGCCCTGGCGGTTTCTCGCTCGCCCTGACTGGCTCTTCACTCAAATTGTCGCTACGGCTACAACTTTTCGTCCAGGACGCTTGCATGCAAAGGCAAGCGCCCGCTCGGTGAGGGGCGATGATTCACTGGATCACCGCCCCTCGCCTCGCCCAGAGCGGCGCCAGTACGGCTGCGAATTCCGCCAGCATCCGGGGTCCCTGATGAAGTATCCGGGCTAGCGAAAAAATCCCTAGGAACTCGAAACGATGAACGAGACCGTGATGACCAGCGCCAAACCGACTGTCATGACGTGCAGGGTACGTGTCGACAACGCCAGGTAGCCGGAGATGGCATGAAGGAGTATTCCCATTACCGAGTAGCTGAGTGCCAGAACGATCGAAACCAAGAACATGGGGCCGGACACGGTAGGTGAGATGGAGAGCAGAAACTCGGGTGCAACGCCCGCCTGTGCCCAACTGTAACCCTGGCTGAGGCCAATACTGGTGAGTACCACCGTCATGGCACCGAGAATCGTCCAGAAAAAGCTTCGCCGCCGACCGAACGTGAGAGCCAAGCCCAGCACGATCACAATGAAAACGCCCACCATGATGACTGCCATTCGGCGGACCTCGACTTCACGCAGATGAGACGCGCGATTGTAAACACAACGCGGAAGATGTTACACCGCGCTTTTCGCGTCGCGCCTGGTTCGAATGCCGGGATGGGATGGCTCGGAAACCTGTCAGGCGATTTGGATGACATGCACCGATCGGCGAATCTACTTCACATCAGCAACGGAGACGAGACTCGGCTTAGCGAAACCGGGCTGCCAGGAATCATCACATATTGGCGGGACGTACTCCACGAGGGCCCCGTCCCGGCGGCCCTCTCCCTGAGCGCGTTGAGTGGCGTTCGCGCCCGATTCGTTCACGATCGTGGGTGGGAGCCCGATCTCGTGAAGGCGGCCCTGGATTTTCGTGAGCGTGACGCCGCACTTGAGTCGTTCCGCCAATTCGACGAGCTGGTCTTGTGGTTCGAGCACGACCTGTACGACCAGCTTCAGATCATTCAAATTCTCTCCTGGCTCGCGGGCCGGGAGCACGGGCGGACTCGAATCTCGATGATATGCATCGGCCAATTTCCCGGGGTGACGCCCTTTCGGGGATTGGGCCAACTCACTCCCGAGCAGCTCGGGTCACTGTATCCGAGCCGAGTAACCGTCTCGGCAGAGCAGTTCGATCTGGCGGCACGGGTTTGGTCGGCATTTACGGCGCCCACGCCGATGGCGCTCTCGGACCTTCTGTGTTCCCACACCAGTGCCCTGCCTTTTGTCGGCAGGGCACTTTACCGCCTGCTGCAGCAATACCCTTGGCAAGACGACGGCCTGTGCCGAAGTGAGCGTCAGATTCTGCAGAGCGTGGCCGACGGACCGAGGACCATTGGACAATCGTTCTCTGTTTGCCAGGATCGGGAGGAAGCGCCGTTTCTAGGTGATTGGTGCTTTGCGACCGAGTACATCGAGCCGATGGCCAGCGGCACGAATCCCTTGATTTGTGCTCCGGGCGGCAAGCGGCTCGAAACGGGCAATCGTTTCCTGCCTGGGCACCGCTACTGGTCACGTCAACTCGCCCTATCGAAACTGGGGCGCGGGGTTCTTGACGGAGTGGTGACACGTTGCGAGGTGGCGCCCATCGATCGCTGGATCGGCGGCGTGCATCTCGACGGCAATGAGCGGAGCTGGCGCTGGGACGAGGGTCAACGCCGAATCGTGGCGGAATGAGCCTGCCCGGGCAAGATATTGTGGCTGGAGGTTAGAGTGGACGAAGGTCAGGTGCGCCAGGTCGTGGACGACATGCTGCTGGATCGAGGCGGATACGATCCGGTCGAACTGCTGCTGCGAATGGGTTTCATCAACTTCTCGGGTCTCCGCCGCTGGCAAGCCGATTCCTCCGAGAGCCTGGACAACTGGTTCACGACGGATCCGGCAGAGCCGATCGATGCACTGCGTCGAGCCAGTCGCTATGCCGAAGCCCTGGGTCTGCGGAGCCGGCGCCACGGTGGTGGTGAAACGGCGCCTACGGAACTCCGAGTCTCTGACAGCGCCGAGCTGACAGAACTGGTCGGGAACCGCTACCTGCCTGCAGTCGATGCGCACCAGCCAGATTTGTTCATGCCCGACACGGTTACCGTTCTGGAGAACAGAATCACGGGCGCGCTCGTCAGCGGTGCACTTGGCGAGGCCTCGAAGGCAATGGCTGAACTGCGCAAGTACGATCCGGGGCACTTTCGGCTCCCGGGCTTCGAGACGCTGCTGCAATCGGCCCTATGGCCGTATGGCGATGCGCCTGATTGCGCAGACGCACTGACCGCCCTTCAGAGCGACGTCACGCCCCTAGCCTGGCGTCTCTTGCGATCGGACGCGAGCAAATTCCTGGAACGCCTATGGCAGTGGCTCGCAATTCAACTATCGGAATGTGCCTTCGACACTGATCGGCCAGAGCTGCACTCGAGCTTTGCCGAAATTCAGGTCGGGAATTGGCCCGACGTCCTGAAGACGGTCGAGCAGGAACCGCGCTGGCAGAAGGAACCCGTGCTAATCTGTCGCCGTGCCCTCGCTTTACATCGACTCGGCAATCGCCCGGAAGCACTGCAGGCTTGGCACTCGCTTTGCTGGTCGATGCCCGAAGAGGCCGCTAAACGACTTGTCTCCCCGGATTTCTGTTCGGATTCCGTACGCCGGTTGTGGCGGGATTTCTTGGACACAGATCTCGGTGAACGGCCCGAGGATTTCCCCTCCTGGCATTTGCTCACCAACCCGGATGTCGTGCTGGCGCTGGGGTTGGAGCACGTCCCCGCGGGGGAGGGCGCATGGCAAGAGTATCGAACCCTCCATCGAATGCTCGACGGGCGAGGTGCGAGCCACGCCCCGGGAAAAACGGAGATTGAGCTGCGTCGGTCTTTACAGGAAACACACCCGATGTTGTTTCAAGCATATCTCCTGCTATTCGGGTCCCGGTAAACCGAATCGCCCCTCAGCAACTCGGGACGAACGAACCAGGCCAAGAGCCAGCGGCCACGATCGCGCCGGCGTAGGCACAAGACGGAGCCGGGTTGAAACTCAACCCACTCTTCTCCCACGTTGGCGGTTATCAGACGCGCAGCCAGGCAACCCATGAACGGCATGTGCCCGACGAGCATCGAATTCTCGGACCACTGGGCAATTCGGGTCAACCACGGTTCGGTCGAATCATTCGGCGCCATATCGGAGAACGTCTCGATGGCTCCGCCGAACCCCAATGCACGAGCCAGAATATCGGCCGTTTGCGTCGTTCGCAGTTTTCCGCTGTGACCCAAGCGCCCGAGATCGAGGCCGGCGCGCTCGATCATGGATCCAACCCGCTCCACGTCTGCACAACCGCTAACGGTCAGTGGTCGCTCCGGATCCACGTCTTTGCTGGCGGCCTCGCCGTGTTGTACCAGGTAAAGGTTCATTTGCAATGTCAGGCCTGTTCGTCACGCAAAGCACGGCGCAAAATCTTGCCGACGTTGGTCTTGGGCAACTCGTCCCGGAATTCCACCTTCTTTGGCACCTTGTAAGCCGTAAGACTTTCGCGACAGTGCCGAATAACCTGCTCCTCGGTGAGATTCGGGTCCTTCCTCACCACTACCAGTTTAACCAGTTCACCGGATTTCTCGTTTGGAACGCCGACCGCGGCAACCTCCAGCACACCGGGGTGCTTGGCGCAGACGTCCTCGATCTCGTTCGGATAGACGTTGAAGCCCGAGACGACGATCATGTCGTTCTTGCGCTCGAGAATTCGGCAATACCCCTTCTCATCCATATAGCCTAGATCGCCGGTTCGCAACCAGCCGTCGCTCGTCAATTGTTTGGCGGTTTCGTCGGGCCGGTTCCAGTAACCGCGCATGACCTGGGGCCCGCGAATGCACAGCTCGCCCATTTCGCCGAGCGGAACTTCGTTGAAGTCGTCGTCCCGAATGCTGACCTCCGTCGAGGATATGGGCAAGCCAATGCTATGGTTGAATTGCTTCAAGTCCATCGGGTTGATGCAGGCTGCCGGCGACGTTTCCGTCAAGCCGTAGGCTTCGATCAATGTGCACTTGGTCACCGCCTTCCAGCGCTCGGCGACGGCCTCTTGCACGGCCATTCCGCCTCCAAGCGTCAGCTTGAGACCGCTGAAGTCGAGCTCGTCGAAGCCAGGAGTATTGAGCAGGCCATTAAACAGGGTGTTTACGCCCGTCATGGCGTGAAACCGCACCTTCCCCAGTTCCTTGACAAATCCCGGCATGTCTCGCGGGTTTGTGATCAGCACATTGTGCCCCCCAATTTTCATAAACGTCAGGCAGTTCGCCGTCAGCGAAAATATGTGGTAGAGGGGCAGCGCCGTGATGATGGTCACGGGGGGCTCCTCGGACACGACAGTCGCGATCCAGGTGGAGGCCTGCTGCAGGTTGGCCACCATGTTTCCGTGTGTGAGCACGGCGCCCTTGGCCACGCCCGTGGTGCCGCCGGTGTACTGCAGAAACGCCA
>JBFGYN010000352.1:0-4524 GCA_041587415.1 Candidatus Competibacterales bacterium
GCCGTCGATGACGATTTCCGTCAGTGCTCCGTGCAAGCGCGCAATGGCACCCTCGCGGGTATCGCCGAAGGCGATGAGCTTGCAGATGAGCGAATCGTAGTTCGGTGGCACGCGGTATCCGTTGTAGACATGCGTGTCGACCCGAATTCCGAGGCCGCCCGGAAAATGGATCTGGGTGATTGTACCCGGGCTGGGCATGAACGTGTCGGGATCCTCCGCGTTGATCCGGCACTCGATGGCGTGTCCGCGAGGATTCATATGCTCCTGTCGGATGGACAGAACGTCGCCGGCGGCAATCCGCAGCTGCTCGCGCACGATGTCGACGCCGGTTACCAGTTCCGTGACCGGATGCTCCACCTGAACCCGCGTGTTCATCTCGATGAAGTAGAACTCGCCGTCCTCGTACAGGAATTCGAACGTTCCCGCGCCCCGATAATCGATGCGGTGACATGCCTCGATGCAGCGTGCGCCGATCCGCTGGCGCTGCTCCTGGGTAATCCCCGGCGCGGGCGCTTCTTCGACGACCTTCTGATGGCGACGCTGCATCGAGCAATCGCGCTCGCCCAGGTGAATGGCGTTTCCATGGGAATCCGCGAGCACCTGGAATTCCACATGTCGCGGATGCTCCAGGAACTTCTCCATGTAAACCATTTTGTTGCCGAAGGCGGCACCGGACTCGGCCTGGGTAAGCTCGATGGCCGCAAGCAGATCGGCTTCTTCACGCACCACCCGCATCCCGCGCCCGCCACCTCCGCCCGCGGCTTTGATGATCACCGGGTAGCCAATGCTCATTGCCATGCGGAGGTTTTCATCGGGGTCGTCGTCCAACGGTCCGTCGGATCCCGGCACACATGGAACGCCCGCCTCCTTCATGGCCCGAATGGCGGACACCTTGTCGCCCATAAGGCGAATGGTTTCGGGTTTCGGACCGATGAACACGAAGCCGCTACTCTCCACTCGCTCGGCGAAATCCCCGTTTTCCGCCAGGAACCCGTATCCGGGATGGATGGCCGTACTTTCCGTGACCTCTGCGGCGCTGATGATGGCAGGCATATTCAGGTAGCTTTCCGAGGAAGGCGACGGGCCAATGCAAACGGCTTCGTCCGCGAGCAGCACGTGCTTGAGGTCGCGATCGACCGTCGAGTGGACCGCGACCGTCCTTATACCCAGTTCCCGGCAAGCGCGGAGAATTCGAAGGGCAATCTCGCCCCGATTGGCTATCAGAACCTTTTCGAGCATTTGGGAAATCCGCTAGTCACACAGGTTGTGGAGCACAGAACATGCCACTGCTGAACTATTCGGCGCGTGATTCGATCGAGCGCCGGGAGGACATCGACAGGTCAAATCTCAGGCGCGTCGACAGCGATTTCGAGGGCCGGACCGATCAGGCGAGGTCACTCGATGACGACGAGCGGCTGGTCGTACTCGACCGGCTGCCCGTCCTCGACCAGGATCTTGCGCACAATGCCGGAAATGTCGGCTTCAATCTGGTTGAACATCTTCATCGCTTCGATCATACAAAGCGTGTCGCCGGCGTTGACATGCTTGCCAACGTCCACGAATGTCGGAGCGCCCGGACTCGGGGAGCGGTAGAAAGTACCCACCATGGGCGAGCGAACCACATGACCGCCGAGCGCCTCGCGTTGAGGTTCCGGATTGGTCGGACTCAGCTCTTGCTTGGAAGGTGCCGCGACTTTCCGCGTCGCCTCTGGCGGTCCAAGGTGGGCCGGGGGCAATGCCGGCGCGCTTTGGGCTACGAAGCCCATTCGGCTGATGCGAACCGACTCCTCCCCTTCGCAGATTTCGATTTCCGCAATTCCCGATTCCTCCACGAGGTCTATGAGCTTTTTGATCTTGCGTATGTCCATGAGCCTGTTCTCAGTCTTTGTGTTTCGCCGTGATCATCGCGCTCCTCGACAACCAGCCGCGCGGGACTGATCTGGGCGATTGTGGCCCAGGGGTACCGAGCGTGCGTCATCGACGGGAATTTGACGATCCGTGCCATAGGTCGCCGAGCCCGTTCTCTGTGCCCTTCCCGAATGCTTCGTCGCGCCAGGTGACCTCGACCCGGTGCGCCGGTCAAATGCCCGGGCGAAGTATTGAGTAATGCTTTCTATTTGTCCAGATCCCTGCCAGATCAGAGCAAATCGCGACCAGTTGCCGGAATATAGCCCAGTACTCGAGTTCTGCGCCGTGTGCCCCCAGCGTTTCGGTATCGATGCTGCGCCTCCAATCCAGGGTCGGTGAGACCCCGGCTGGGGGCATGGTCACTGCTCGGTCTGCTCGTCCAGCCAGTTCAGATAATCGTGTGACCCTGTGGCCAGTTCCAGGGCGATGATCTCCGGCACATCGTAGGGATGCAGCTCCAGCAGTCTGCGTTGGAGACGCTCGTACCCCCGGGCAGCAAGCTTGGCCACCAACAACACTTCGTTCTCTTCCTGTACGACGCCAGCCCAACGAAAAACGGACGCCAGGCCAGGTACTATGTTGATACAGGCCGCCAGCTTTTCCCCCACGACGGCGCGCGCAAGGGTGTTTGCCGTGTCCCTATCGGGACAGGTGCAGAAGACCACCAGATATTTGGAATTCATTGGTTACCGTCGTGTTGGGCAGATTCGAGTATGATAGGTGGTCCTTCGTGTTCCACCCACCCAGCCGAGCCCAGTGACACCCGGACGAGTTCTTTTCCTCCTTTTTGTCGTCGTCCCGATCATCGAGATATATGTCTTGATACAGGTGGGCGGCGTCATCGGTGCCATTCCGACCATCGGGCTGGTGGTACTCACTGCCGTGATCGGGTCGGTGATGCTGCGCCAGCAAGGGTTCGCCACGCTGCGCAAAGCGCAAGACAGCCTTGACCGGGGCATTCCGCCTGCCGAAGCGCTGATCGAAGGGGTGTTCCTGATAGTCGGTGGCGCGTTGTTGCTGACACCCGGTTTCTTCACGGACGCCGTTGGCTTCATGTGCCTGCTCCCGGCCGGGCGCAAATGGTTCGTGGTTCAGGCCATGAAGCGAATGGACGTGGTTCAAGTGCACCTTCGCCGAGGCCAGAGCGAATCTTCCCCGGCTGGCACGACCACGATCGAAGGCGAGTATCGCCGAGAGGACGATTGACCTCCGAGTTCAATCAACCATCGGCAGTTTTAGCCCCATTTCCCTGGCACACGCGATGGCGTCCTCGTAACCGGCGTCGGCATGTCGCATGACACCGCTCGCAGGATCGTTCCACAGCACCCGCTCAATTCTTTTAGCGGCCTGCTCGGTGCCATCGCAGACGATCGCCAGGCCCGCGTGCTGGGCGAATCCCATGCCCACGCCGCCGCCATGATGGATCGAAACCCAGGTCGCGCCGCTCGCTGTGCTGAGCAGTGCGTTCAACATCGGCCAGTCAGAGATCGCATCGGAACCGTCTCGCATGGACTCAGTCTCCCGATTCGGGCTGGCGACGGAGCCGGAGTCCAGATGATCTCTGCCGATGACCACCGGCGCCGACAGTTCGCCCTTCGCAACCATGTCGTTGAACGCAAGTCCGACCCGATGCCTGTCACCAAGACCCAGCCAACAGATTCGTGCAGGCAATCCCTGAAAGCGTATGCGTTCTCGAGCCAGATCCAGCCACCGATGCAGATGCGAGTCGTCAGGTACGAGCGACTTGACGCGCTCGTCAGTCCGAAGGATGTCCTCCGGCTCGCCCGACAACGCCGCCCAGCGGAATGGCCCCTTGCCCCGGCAGAACAGCGGGCGGATGTAGGCGGGGACGAATCCCGGGAATTCGAAGGCGTCTCGTGTACCGGCTTCGAACGCCATCTGCCGGATGTTGTTGCCGTAGTCGAACGTGGGCACGCCACGGCGGTGAAAAGCCAACATGGCTCGAACATGGTCTGCCATGGACTCCTTCGCGGCTCGAATCGTCGCCTCGGGGTCCTGCTCGCGCATATCCGCCCAATGCCGCAGATCCCAATCCTTGGGCAGGTAACCGTTTAGAGGATCGTGCGCACTCGTCTGATCGGTGACCGCGTCCGGCCGCTCACCCCGTGCCACCAATTCCGGCACGACATTGGCGGCGTTCCCGAGTAGGCCGACGGACACTGAACGCCCTTCCCTGCCAGCCCTTCGAATCAGATCTAGCGCGGTGTCCAAGTCCTCGCAGCGGGTGTCCAGATAACCCGTCTGCAGACGCATTTGGATCCGCTCCGAACGGCACTCCACGGCCAGCATGCTCGCGCCGGCCATGGTCGCGGCCAGGGGTTGGGCACCGCCCATTCCGCCGAGCCCCGCCGTCAGGATCCATCTGCCGCGAAGATCACCGCCGTAGTGCTGTCGTCCCAACTCGGCGAATGTCTCGTAGGTACCCTGGACGATCCCCTGGCTGCCAATGTAGATCCAGGAACCGGCCGTCATCTGGCCGAACATGGTCAGGCCCTTGCGGTCCAGTTCGTGGAAATGCTCCCAGCTGGCCCAGCGGGGCACCAGATTGGAGTTCGCGATCAGCACCCTCGGGGCGTCGCGTTGGGTACGAAATAC
>JBFGYN010000353.1:0-4517 GCA_041587415.1 Candidatus Competibacterales bacterium
GCCTGCTGCAAAGACAGGCTCCAACAACAATTGGTTGCGCGGCTGTCGACGCACTGCCCAGACCATCAGCGCACCGATTCCGAACTCCACGATGCGCGACGGCAGCAAGAAAAATGCCCCGGGCGCATCGACCTGCAGCCAACGCTCGGCAATGACCAAACTCAGCACCGAGGTTATGGTCAAGACGGCAAGCGTCACACGTTCCCCTCCGAAGCGGTTGAGGACCACGAGGGTGGCGGGCCACAAGAGATAGAACTGCTCCTCGACGCTCAGCGACCAGGTATGGAGGAGCGGTTTGGTGAGGGCGTCCGAGTCGAAGTAACCAGCCTCGCCCCAAAAGAGGAAATTGGCAGCGGAAAACGAAGCGAAAACTGTTGATTTGCCAACCCGATCCAGATCTTCCGGCAGGAACAGCAGCACGCTCAACACGAAGCAGGCGAACACGGCGACGAAGAATGCGGGGAATAGCCTTCGCATACGCCGGCCATAGAATTGCACGAACGAGAAGCGGTCTCTATCCAGGTCCGTCAGGATAAGCCGGGTGATTAGAAACCCACTGATAACGAAGAATATGTCGACGCCGACGAATCCGCCCCCGAAGTCCTCGAAGCCCGCGTGGAACAGCAAGACACTGAGGACCGCAATGGCGCGAAGTCCGTCAATGTCCGGCCGATAGTTCGATTGCATGATTGGTTTCAAGCCCCCGCGCCCGATTCCCGAAGGGCGACCGGCAAGGATAGGAGAAGCCGTGTCAATTCGCTACCCGAGCTTTCCCAGCAATTTTTAGGCCGGCCCACGGAGTGCCGATTCTTGCCCGATGCCGGGGCTAGCCCGCATCGCTCACCGGGCCGCTGGAAACCGCTCCAAGTAATTGCCTGGTATGCGGCGCGCCGGGCGGAACGCCCGGTGACACAATCGATAGACGCAACGTCGAGATCTACACCTCCCGCGTTCGCATCATGCTGCTGAAATTCGCCATGAAGGGCCTGAACAGTCTCTCGAGTTCCGTGGGGCCGCTCAGCATCCTCATGATCGGCGGATGACTGGTCATTCACGGCGAAACCGGGGTGGGTACCATAGTGGCATTCATTTCCGGATTCCACCGACTCACGGATCCGCCTCGGGAACTGCTCAATTTCCACGCCGGTTGTCGCAACGCAAGACCCAGTGCGCTTCGCTGTTGAAGGCAGTCGATTGACCCCATTCCAATGCTGCACCTGTCCTCAACGCTACCTTGTCCACTATCATGCCCGAGTGAACTCGCGACCCGGCCTGCGACCGCGAAACGACTGGGCGCGCCGAGGTCCACGCCATGACAGCATCTGACGCACGTGCCATGCCACTCGAGACCGAGCCCCCAAAATCGCTATTCGAACGAAATCGCAATTGCTGGGTCGTGGAACGGGCAAGCCGCGCCAGTGTATTGATCGACGCTGCGGCGTACTTCGCGCTGCTTCGAAGCACCCTCGCAAACGCCGAGCGCGAGATCTGGATGCTTGGATGGGACTTCCACAGCCGCACGCGGCTGGTGCCCGAGGCAGAGGACGGCGACCCGGTGGAACTGGGTGAGTATCTGGAAGCGATTCTGCACCGAAACCGCCGACTGCACGTCCGAATTCTGGCCTGGGATTTTTCTATGATCTACACGCTGGAACGGGAGTGGACGCCCATCTACGACCGACGCTGGAGCCGACACCGGCGACTGCAGTTTCGCTTCGACGCGGCCCACCCCCCCGGTGCCTCCCATCACCAGAAGGTGGTGGTCGTCGACAACCGCGTCGCGTTTTCCGGTGGGCTCGATCTTACCAAATGCCGCTGGGACGAGCCGAGCCATCGTGCTCTGGATGAGCGGCGCGTCGACCCCGACGGCGAAGCTTACGGCCCGTTCCACGACGTCCAGATGATGGTCGAGGGCAAGATAGCGGCCTCCCTTGGCGACCTCGCGCGAGAGCGTTGGCAGCGGGCTACCAAAAAACGAATCCGAAAAACGCGAGAGACCGAGAACAGTCCCTGGCCGGCAACCCGGAAAGCCGACTTCGAGAATGCCGACCTGGCGATCTCCCGAACCCTGCCGCCCCACGATGGGCGGGCCGGGGTCTTCGAGATCGAACAGCTTCATCGCGACGCCATCGCGGCCGCCCGTCGCATGATCTACCTGGAAAACCAATACGTCACTTCCGCCGTCGTGAGCGAGTGTCTCGTGGCACGCCTGACGGAATCGGAAGGCCCAGAGGTGGTGGTTGTCGCGCCGCTGCAAGCATCCGGTTGGCTCGAGCAGCAGACAATGGACGTGATGCGCGCACGCTTCCTACGGCGTCTGAGGGGGGCGGACCGACACGGTCGTTTCAGAGTCTATGCACCTGTCGTCCCCGGTGACGGTTCGAAATACGTGAACGTTCACTCGAAACTCATGGTGGTCGACGACCGCATCCTGATAATCGGGTCGGCCAACCTCAGCAACCGTTCCATGCGCTTGGACTCGGAGTGCAATCTCGGCATCGACGCCGATGACGATCCTGCGCAGCACCGGGGCGTCGCGCAGGTGCGCAATCAATTGCTCGCCGAGCACCTGGGCGTCACACCCGAGAGCGTTCGGACGGCGATCGAAGAGCGGGGCGGACTCATCGCCGCGGTCGAGTCGAGTCGCGGCGGCGATCGAACGCTGGAACCGGTCGGCGACGGCGAACCGGAGGACGCGCTCGACAGCGCCGGTTTGGCTCTGGTAGCGGATCCGGAGAAACCGATCGATCCGGATTCGTTGCTAGAGCAACTGCTGGAGACCGACGAAAAGCCAAAAATCCGATCGGGCGTCGCCTGGTCCGCCGGATTGGTGCTCGCCATGCTGGCCGCCGCCGGCATCTGGTATTGGCTCGGGCGCAGCGGCGAGCTGTCGCCGGCCACGGTCGCCGCTTATCTGCTGGACTTCGGCAGCGGACCGTGGCTGTTACCGACAGCGATGGCAACGTTCGTCCTGGCGGTGGTCGCGGCTGCCCCCATCAACCTCATGGTCCTGGCGGTTGCGCTGCTCTGTGGCCCATTGCTTGGATTCGTAATCTCCTTCGTCGGCACCGCACTCGGGAGTGCGATCGGATATGGGCTCGGGCGACGCCTTAGTCGCGGCGTCGTGAGACGCTTCGCCGGCAAGCGGTTGAATCGAATCAGCGAACGGCTGGGTGAACATGGATTTGCTGCCGTCGTTGCCATCCGCCTGCTGCCGGTCGCGCCGTTCGGCGTGGTCAACATTGTAGCCGGCGCCTCCCACATCCGATTCCGAGCGTTCATGCTTGGCACGATGGTCGCCATCAGCCCGGGGATACTGCTGCTGACGCTGTTCGCCGAGGGACTCCTTCAGGCCATTACCAACCCCGGACCGACAACCGTGGCCATTGCCGTCGGCGTTGGCGGCCTCATTGTCGCAGCTGCGCTGGTGGTGCGACGACGCCTGAAAACGAACGACCAACCAGCCGATGCGCGGACGGGCTGAATTTCGCGTCGCCAGCTACAACGTGCACGGCTGTGTGGGTGCGGACGGGCACTACGACCCCCACCGAATCCTGGCGGTGATTCAGGAGCTGGACGCGGACATTATCGGTCTCCAAGAGGTAGTTGCTGGCCCTACGCCGCGCACCCAGCACGGTGTGGACCTGTTGGATCTCGCTGCTGGGCCGTACACGGTTCAGCATGGCCCTGTCCGGCGGATGAACGGTCAAGACTGCGGGAACGCGCTGCTGATTCGCGGTTCGATCGACGCCGCGCGGATTCACGACATCAGTGTGCCGAATCGCGAGGCAAGGGGGCTACTGACCGCAGACGTTTCCATAGGCGAAACGGTGGCGCGGGTTCTGGTGACGCACCTCGGACTGCGAGCGGCAGAGCGGCAGCGCCAGGCGCTGGAACTGGCTGATATCGCGCGCTCTGGTCCAAGCAGGCCGACACTATTACTCGGCGACTTCAACGAATGGCGGCCGTGGGCCAGGACTCTGTCGCCCATCGCTGCCCTGTTCGAGAACACTGTCGCGTTACCCAGCTTTCCCACCGGCTTCAACCTGCTGCCGTTGGATCGCATCTGGAGTAACACCAGCGGGTCGCTGCACCAGGGATCAATTCATCGAAGCCGAAACGCCCGTACTGCCTCGGATCACTACCCGGTCACGGCCAAGTGGCGCCCCGTCCGTCCACTTGCATGAACCCTGGCCGTCTGCACGAGCACGCATCGCTCACCGGGCCACTCGAAACCGCCGTATTCTATTGCACTAGCCCGAGCGTCGCACCGGGACGCTCTGATTTGGGCAATTGGCCCGGGTACTTCATCAGGGACCCCGGATGCTGGCGGAATTCGCAGCCGTCCTGGCGCCGCTCTGGGCGAAGCGAGGGGCGGTGATCCAGTGAATCATCGCCCCTCACCGAGCGGGCGCTTGCCTTTGCATGCAAGCGCCCTGGACGAAAAGTTGTAGCCGTAGCGACAACTTGAGTGAAGAGCAAGTCAGGGCGAGCGAGAAACCGCCAGGGCCGGGGTA
>JBFGYN010000354.1:0-4505 GCA_041587415.1 Candidatus Competibacterales bacterium
ATTCGCCAGAACTACCCCTACTTCGATCCCGAACTGGGGCAAGTCGTGACCCTGGAACTGGCCATCAACGAGTGCCGGGCGAATAATGGTGAGCCAGCGCTCAAGTACAAGAAGGGCGCAATCGCGGAGATTTCGGCATACATGGCTTTCACCTCTCGTGGCGAGAAGCTCAATGTCGTCGTACCCGATGACGCCCGGGCCCTGGAGGCCTACGAGAAAGGCAAGCAGTTCTACTATTCAAAGCGCGGCCAGCTCAATTTTGCCTGTGCCGACTGCCATCTCGCCGCTTCGGGAATGATGGTGCGTGCGGACAAGCTCAGCCCTGCTCTGGGCCAGCCCAGCCACTTCCCGGTTTATCGCTCGAAGTGGGGGGAGGTCGGCACACTGCATCGCCGATTCGCCGGCTGTAACGAGCAGGTGCGCGCGAAGGCGTTCCCAGCGCAGAGCGAGGAGTACCGAAACCTCGAATATTTTCTCACCTACATGAGCAATGGTCTCGAGGCCAATGGCCCTGGGGCGAGGCGGTGAAATGATCGTGAAGAATGTCATTGACAACACATTACCCGCATTGATCGGACTGCTGCTGCTCGGCGTCGCGACGACGAGTGACGCGAGTGAAAGTGCTGCCGAAAAGGAAATCTACGAGGCCGCCTACCAGGCGGCGGAGGAAACACGTCAGCAGGCCGCGGCGGCCGGCTTTGAATGGCGCGATACGGAGAAGGTTCTGGCGCAGTCGAAAAAGCGAGCGCAAGCCGGGGACTTCAGGGCGGCGATGGAACTGGTCAATCGGGCGCAGCGGGAGGCCGAGCTCGGGGTGAAGCAGGCCCAGATCGAGGCCGAAAACTGGAAGCAGAGAGTCATCCAATGAGACGCCGCGAGTTCGTTGGCATGCTTGCAGCGGCGAGTGCCGCCGGCATCTTGCCGGGCTCCATCGGCGCACGACAGAAGTTGCCCTCGAACCTCTACGAGCTCCCGAGTTTCGGCGACGTGCGGCTTCTGCACTTTACCGATTCGCACGCGCAGCTGACGCCGATCTATTTTCGCGAGCCCAGTGTCAACCTGGGTATCGGCGCGGCCCGGGGCCGACCGCCGCACCTGGTGGGCGAGCACCTGCTCGGGCACTACGGAATCACCGACGCTGCCCTGGCGCACGCGTTCACGTTTCTGGACTTTGCGGAGGCCGCTGAAATCTACGGCCGGGTGGGCGGATTTGCCCATTTGCGGGCCCTGGTGACGCAACTCCGGGAATCCTACGGCGTCGAAAAGACGCTGCTCATGGACGGTGGCGACACCTGGCAGGGGTCCGGTACGGCCCTCTGGACTCGTGGCGCCGATATGGTGGGTGCCTCCAACCTGCTCGGTGTGGACCTCATGACGGGCCATTGGGAATTTACCTACGACGAGGAGGAGATTCGTGCCAACCTGGAGGCCTTTCGGGGTGAATTCCTGGCGCAGAATGTCCTGGTTACCGAGGATGCGTTATTCGAAGATGCGCCGGTCTTCGACGAAGAGTCGGGGCATGCCTTCAGGCCCTATTCGGTCAGAGAACTCGGGGGTAAGCGGGTGGCCGTGATCGGACAAGCCTTCCCCTATACGCCCATCGCCAACCCGAGCCGCTTCATACCCAACTGGACATTCGGAGTGCGCCCAGATCAAATGCAGGCGCTGGTGGACAAGGTCCGCGAGGCGGAACAGCCCAGCGCCGTGGTGTTGCTTTCCCACAATGGGATGGACGTGGACCTGAAGCTGGCGTCCATGGTTCGCGGTATCGATGTCATATTGGGCGGTCACACCCACGACGGCGTTCCGGCGCCGAGCCTCGTCGAGAACGGCGGCGGGACAACGCTGGTGACCAATGCCGGTTCCAATGGAAAGTTTCTAGCCGTGCTCGATCTGGAGCTGGGCGAAAAGAAAGTGCGCGACTATCGGTACCGCCTGCTTCCGGTTTTCTCGAACCTGATTGAGCCGGATTCGGAGATGAGCGAATACATCGCCCGTGTCCGCGCCCCCTATCTGGATCAGCTGAACGAGACCCTTGCCGTTGCGGACAGCCTGCTTTATCGCCGGGGCAACTTCAACGGCACATTCGATCAAGTGGTGTGCGATGCGCTGCGTGCGGTCAACGATGCCGAGATCGCCCTGTCCCCGGGTTTTCGTTGGGGAACGACGGTGCTGCCGGGACAACCCGTCACCATGGCCCATGTGCTCGATCAGACGGCGATTACCTATCCCGAAACCTATGTCCGGGAGATGAGCGGGGAGGAACTCAAACTCATACTCGAGGACGTGGCGGACAACCTTTTCAATGCCGACCCCTTCTTCCAGCAGGGCGGCGACATGGTTCGTCTCGGGGGGTTGGATTACGTTCTCGACCCCACCGAGTCCATCGGCCACCGCATTTCCGATATGACCCTGAACAGCGGCAAACCGGTGGAGGCAGGCAAGACGTACAAAGTCACCGGGTGGGCGACCGTGGGCGCCAAATCGTCCGGCCCGCCTGTCTGGGAGACCGTGGCGGAGTATCTTCGCGCCGAGGAAACTGTCAAGCTCACCAGGCTCAACACACCAAAACTGAAGAACGTGGACGACAATCCCGGTATGGCGCGTGGGTGAACGGCGGTAGCCAATCCACTTCGTCGAGGCAACCCGAATACCGGTAGGGTCGCTCGTCTCGGTGTCGCTTGAACGGCGCTCCCGTCCGGCGATTTGGCTGTGTGCCACACTCGGACCTCGTTTCCACAATCGTGCTATGGCCGGGAGAGCGGAGCCCGTGACACGCTGTTTTCATTGCTATTCGGAATAAGGCATTCAGCGCAAGGCGTCACAGCAGCTTTGGGTTGGCTGGTGAGCGATGCGGGTACGACGAGCGAAACGTTCGGCGCGACTCATTCCAGGGCCTGCGCCTCCATCTCCAGAAACACCCGATAGGCATTTCGCCGGTTGCTTTCTTCGAACGCGGGCAGTGCCCTGTAATCGCTCCAGTCGACTTCCCGGTATGCCTCGTCGAAGCCCAGCATTTCTTCGGCCGCCTTGCCCATTTCCGCACGCAGATAGTTGATGTACCCGCTGGTAAACGCAATGCGTTCGTCGACCTTGGTGGAAATGGGACCGTGACCGGGAATCAGGAACTCGGGACGCGGGTCCATTGCCCGGAGATACTCCAAGCCATTCACCCAGCTTTCGGTATTCACGAAGGGACTGTCGAGAAAAGGAACGCGACCTTCGTAGACCAGGTCGCCGCTGAACACGACACCGTAGGTTGGCACCACAAGAATGCTATCGGACGGTGAATGGGCGGGACCCATATGGCGTACGAGAAACTCTACATCACCCAGCCTGAAGTTCTTCTCCAGATCGAACGTGTGGTGAGGAGCGACGACGTAGGTGTTTTCGTCGACCCAGGGAAACAAAGCCTCGCGGCGCTGTTCGAGACGCAATCTTGCGGTCTCGCCGCCGGCTGGGTCGCCCTTGTCGCCGACGTAATCCAGGGCCAGCCGGTGAGCCCATATTTCCGCCTCCGTGTACTCCGCGAAGGCCTGGAGCCCGTAGATATGGTCCGCATGATAGTGGCCCGCGATCACCAGCCTCACCGGCTTGTCGGTACGTTCGCGAATCGCGCGCAAAAGCTCGTAGCCGAGTGCCGGGGTCCCGAGGCAATCGTACACCACGACACCCTCGTCGGTGACCACGAATCCTGCGTTGGAGGTGTGGCCATTGTTTTCACCTCCAGGCACGCCAGGCGAACCCATCACATAGTAAACGGGTCGATTGGGCAATTGCTCGACGACGAACGGCACCGAGAGGGCGCCGTAAGGATTGTCGGTTGCCTGTGTGTCCCCGGTCCAGAGCGCGATTACCACGAGCACGAGAGCTGGCATTCGAGCCCGCCGCCCGTCGCGCATTCGCAGTTTCGAGAATTGTGAATTGAACATGGGTATCGTCTCGTCCACCGGGGAAACTACCTGCCGCCGGTTCGGAAATCCAGCGTCGCCGGTGTGGTTTCGGGTAGCGACCCGTCCGCGGCACTGGCGCGGAACGATGGAGCCGGTGCGACGGTTCCAGCACGATTGGGTACACGATCGAATGCCGGCTTCCGGCGACACCGCGCGCCTATTTCAACTTGCAGCGCCCTGGCAGACGCATCGTGCTTGTACGCCAAAAGCGTGGGATGATCGGCTGACACTTTTCGCAGAGGAGCAACAGTATGCACGTAGCGCTGTTTGGCGGAACCGGTTTCGTTGGTAGCTATGTAATTGACGCACTGTTGGCCGCTGGCCACGAACCGGTGTTGCTCGTGCGTCCCGGCAGCGAGCACAAGATCGGTTGCCGCGACCGTTGTCGGGTTGTCAACGGCGACGTCGACGACAGGGACGCAATCGCCCAGACCCTCGACGGCTGCGACGCCGCTATCTACCTCATCGGCATTCTCAGAGAGATTCCAGATTCCGGCGTCACGTTTCAGGCTCTGCAGCACGAGGGCGCCGTCAGAGTGATCGACCTTGCTC
>JBFGYN010000355.1:0-4497 GCA_041587415.1 Candidatus Competibacterales bacterium
CCCCCTCGCAATCGTGCCTTCGAGCGCAAAAAGCTTTACCGAGCCTGGCAATCGGTCGCCCAGCCAAGCGTAGGCCAATTGCGCAGGAAGGCGATAACCGGTGAAGACGATGTATGCGAGCACGCCAACGAGGATGAGAAGAGAAGTTCTTTTCATGCGCCCAGTTCCCTGACCACCACCAGCCGCACGTTCACCCGCCCTGGCTCGTCCTGAGGATCAACGAGCAAACTCTCGACCCGCACACCGAACTCTGAGTCAATTTGCGCGAGCCAACCGACGAGGTCATCAAATGCCGCGCCCTGTAACCACACTCCAGCAGATCCTTGCCCTTGGGGCTCAACCCGATTCAGCGCCTCGCCCAAACCTGCGGTGCGGGCCGTCTGCTCCACGAGCGTCAGCAGCGGGCGCCGGTCGATTGCGGGCGATGCGCTGTTCCTACGCAGTGCTTCGACCTCGCGGGCCGCGCCGCGCATCCATTCCGCGGCTTCGGACTGCTCTGCAACGTAGAGCCGCAAACGCGCGACGTCCTTGGCCAATGGATACCAAATCAGTCCGTAGACCAGAACCACTGCAGCAGCGATGGCGCCAACCGCAAGCACCGCTCGCTCGCGGGGAGCCAGATTGTCCAACCATCGCTTCATCAGGACGCTCTCCGAATGAGCAATCTGCTGTTCACCTGGCCCTCCCGTGAGGAGGCACTCTGGATTTCGACTTGGAGCTCCCCGGCTTCCAAGAGCCGGCCACGAAGCTGGTCGACCCTTTCCAGGCTGTCCGCACTGATCGTAAGGATCATGTCCCCGTTTCGGTAATTGAGGCCATCAATTTTCAGGCCTGGCGTCGCCTTCACGACGGGCCCGGCTCGCGACATGAGCGCCAAAACGCCCCCATCGCCGCCAGCCGTTCCGCGGCGAAGCTCGGCGAGACGTCGATCCATCTGCACGCGCGGATTCACCACCTTGCGCGCATCGGGAAATGTTTCGCGGTAGATGCGTTCCATCTCCGCTGTGTAGTCACGAGCAAGGGACTCCAACTTGACCTGCTGCGTAACGTTGAGTCCGAACTGCAGGAGCACTATGACAGCCGCAAGGATGGCAGCCACCCGCCACGGTCGGAACATTCGCCCGATTTCTGCCCCGTGTTTATAGATGCCCTGCAAAAGCGAGAATTTGGCGTAAGGTACGTCCTGCTGTGCGTACACTTGAAGCGCCGTCATGGGCGACTCCGCCTTGACGACGTTCAACTGCGAGGAGAGGCGAACCTCGGCGGGGTCCAGTTCACCGAATAGGTGGAGGCTGTCGGGCTTGTCCTCGCCGGCTTGACGCAGTGCCAGATCGAGGTATACGGGCGCGGCTTCACGGTCGGTAACGAATCCGCTCCAGGCCCCTGTGCGGACCAAAATTCGATTGCCGTCACCGAGCAGTGACCAGCCGCCCTCCACATGGGGTAGGAACAGCAGTTCCGGCACGACCTCCGCAAGCGAGATGCCCGCATCGAAGCACCGCTTTCTCCAATCCTGCATAACCTCATGCCGAACT
This sequence comes from Candidatus Competibacterales bacterium, assembly GCA_041587415.1. Lineage (GTDB taxonomy): Bacteria > Pseudomonadota > Gammaproteobacteria > Competibacterales > JAHEDQ01 > JBFGYN01. The sequence continues at coordinate 1,536 of JBFGYN010000355.1, forward strand.
ACTGCCACACGGACCCAACCATCCTCTTGACGATCTCCCACCGCGAAGTGGAGTGCTTCGATGTCCTCAGCGAACCGATCCTCGAGTGCGTATGGCACGGCCCGCATGACGGTGCTTCGTTGTCGGCTGGGAACATGGGCCTGCGTCAGTGTTATCTCCGCACCATCCGCGACCAGCACGGCCCGTCGGCCGGAACAGGCCGATGCAAGGTCACGGAGGCTGCCTCGCTGAACGGGCTCTGCTGGCTGGCGGACTGGACTCCACTCGCAGGTGTCGCCGTCCAGGAAACGGAATAGAATCGAATCCGCCATCAAGATCCTCCCACGCTGCGCACGATCACTTGCGGTGCCTCCTCACCTGCGTGCTCCAACACGCTGGTCAAGCTCAATTGTCCGTAGTCCGTGGTCACCGAGGTTTGGACCCGAAAGTATTGGCTAGCAACAGCTAGCCCCGCTGGATCGAGCGGCGGCTGGACCCCGGCCAGCGACTCGTGCGCCAAGAACGCCTCGACACTCGCGTAACCCTTCTCCCCCACGCCGTCCTGGAGTGCTGCCGCCGACGCGGCGTCGATATCGTCGGCCAAAGACATCAAAACCGGTACCGTTGCCGTGTTCACATTCACCGTTGTCGCACCCGGCAATGTTGCGACATGCGGGAGAAGCTTGTCGTAGATTTCGGCGGTAATGCTGCGAACCTGGCGAAGTTCGCTCGGATCGGCCATGGCAACATTTGCCGCCACGTAGGGCGGCGTACGCAACAAATAGTCTGAACTCTCCGCGCCGTCGGGTCTTGGGTCGATGTCGGCATCGATCCAATCGACGATCGCGGCACCGACCTCGGGTTCAATCGCCAATGCACGGAGGAGGCGCAACAACTGGTCGACCTTCGCGTCGAGCGCTTTACCATTCTCGTCGAGCAGCCCGTTTAGATTCAGGCGTCCCTGCAAGTCCTCGATATTGCTGCTCAAGGTCCCTCCTTGGATCGGAAGGGTGCGTTTCGGCCGGGCCCACGCTTCCTTGGGGTGGTCGACTTCGGACTCCTTGTGGTCACGCCGGAGAATCTCCATAGCCCAAGCCTCGCCGCCCAGCGCGAAGTACCAGGCTTGTCTTTGGCCGAGGACAACGCTGCTGCGATTCATGGTGAGTTGGAATCGGTAGACCGCTTCCACAGCTGCAACGGTCGCAAGAAACACCAATAGGAGTGCGGTGATCAATGCTACCCCGGCTTCGCGGTCACGCATCACCCCCCTCCCGCCAAGACGATCAGTCGCCGAACCTCTCCCCAATCGCGCAATACCAGGCGAATTTCCACGGCTTTCGGAATTCCCTGGACGAATTCACCTGTGGCGGTCGTGGGCGGCCAGGCGGTGGTCCATTCGTTGCCATTATCGAGGAATCTGACGCCCGCCTCGTCAATCAGGTCCAACAATTCCCGAGGGTCGGGCGGCTCGGCACCAGGAGGTCGGTCGACAACCGGCCAAGCGGTACGCAGCAATCGATCCTCCTTGACCTCGAGTAAGACTCTCTGCAGGTTACTGCGCTCCAGGGCCAGGGGATTCGGCCGGCCGGCGCGGGTAAACTCCACGCCAGCCGCTGTGCCCGTGAGCGCCGGCTGAACGTCGCCGAATGGGCCGCTCACCGGCCGATTCACGACCTGCTCCAGATCCCGCTCCAATCGAGACACGGCCAACTGCACCTGTGCGAGGCGAGCCTGCTGCACGTCGCTCGAGCCGGTCGTGGTGAGCACGCTCGTCAGACCCGCAAATGCCATGGCCGACATGATGGCAAAAATGCCCACTGCGACAATCAGTTCCAGCAGCGTAAAACCCCGCTGCGCCCATTTATGGGTCATTTGCGCCGGCCTCGGAAGGAAACCAGGGTCAATATTGGGTTTTCACGATCAGGCTCGCGCGCCACGCTGATTTCGATCCGCCTGAGGTCGGGGTCCTCCGTCTCGGAGACAGCGACCCGCCAGCGCCAGTCCGCGCCAGCCATTTGCGCTTCACCATCGCTCCGTGCAACTGCGGGCCATTCGCTCTGCAGACGCAGCTCGGCCAGACGATTCTCCGCCACCCAATTGGCAATGGTCTTTTCCCGGATGTATCCGACATTGGTCGCCGTCTGCCCGGATGCGCGAATGAGCGCCGCCAGACCAACCGCGACCAGCGTCAGGGCGACCAGCACTTCCAGGAGCGTGAATCCACACTCGCCGCGACCGAGACGGAACGGAAAACGATCGGCGTTCAAGTCATTCGGCTTCACTTTCGATGACGCTTTCCAGCAATCCATCTGCCTCGCCTCGGATGACGTACCGGTGCCGGTCCTGCGGGTCCCGTATAACGATTTCAAAGGGCAGCATCTCCCCGCTCGAAGATAGCCAGAGCTGAGGAAGGGCATCGTCTTCCGGAGACTGACCAAATTGCTCGGACTGCTCGGCCGCCGCCGACGCGGTCAGCGCGGTAGGAAATTCCTCTACAACCAAGCTCATGGTGAGACCACCCGGAAGGGTTTTCTCCATGATCGTTGCCCCGTCCAGAGCCGGCAGCCAGATCCCGTCCTCACGCACCAGCCAGCGGTACTCGGTCGCACTCAATTGCAGTCCGCGCTCCTCGAGACGCAGGATCGCGGCCTCCTGGTGGTACCGGATCAAAGCCTCGAGCCGCCGCCCCTCCGTTCTCACTGCATCCTGTGCCGGATCGCCCGCCAAGTTGAGCATGGCGACCCCGGTGATGATGCCGACGATGAATAGCACCACCATGATCTCCAGCAGGGTGAATCCCCGCTGCGGATAACCGCTCACGAGCGATCGGACCGGGGCCCTAGTCCAGACCCCAGTTACCGATGTCGGCGCCGGTCCCCTCTCCGTCGGGACTCCCGTCCGATCCGTAGGAGAAAATGTCGATGTCCCCATTCACGCCGGGATTCAGATAATGGTACTCGTTCCCCCAGGGGTCCTTCGGCAG
>JBFGYN010000356.1:0-4484 GCA_041587415.1 Candidatus Competibacterales bacterium
GCCATCCACCTTGATCTCCCATATTCCGCCACGCTCTCTCATCTGCACTCGCTCGGGGATGATGGCCGGACCGGACGTTCGCTCGACAGTTCGCTCTCTTTCCGGCACTCCTGCAGGCCTTTCGCCATTTTGGGTTTCCGAAGTTCCGAGCGCGCGCATTTCCCCAAGAAGCATGACAGCGCGAATGAACTCTTCAGCATAATCATCAGCGCCCCTGTAGTCATGCTCGCGTCGCGCCATTGCCATGGGCTCGACAAACCTCTCCCTCAGGTGATCGACAAAGCGCGGCTCGGTGCGCGCCATGTATGCAATGAGAGTCTGGAGAATCCGCTCGTGCGCCAGGACACGCCTTTCGAGGTCAGTGGTATCTGGAGAGGATGGCGGAGTTGGTTTCACAGTCGTCATGGACTCGGCCATCCTCGCGTTAGGTGTTTCGCCCTCGCCTTCATGACGCATCGAGTTCGAGTGCAGCCACACAGGCCAGCGCCAGGTCTCGGTTGGGATCGTCGTAGCCCGGTATAGTTGCCCAACCGGCCGCCATGACGGCATCTCGTCGCTGGTAGGTCGAGGCTGCCCGGATCGTCTCCAGTTTCGCAAGGCGGTCGGTGTCCGTGCGGGACAGGTCGACGCACACAGGGACCAGCGCCGCGATCACGCTATCATGGGCGACCGTGCGGGCCAGGCTGTCAGCGCGCCCACCTGTCACCCAGCCGCCCCAGGAGAATCCGACGACGCCAACAAAGACTGCGCCAATCAGGGCTCCGTAGATGCCAGGTTTCAGCCATTCGGGAGTGGTCATTTCAAGTCCTCCAGCGGAGAAAGCGCCGCTTCGCTATCATTGGTGTCTAGGGTGACGACCCGGTCGCGACCGAGCACCGTTTCCAGATCGTTCTCGGTCATCGGGCGCGTCCCAGCGTGGCAAGGGCGGTCGCCCTTGCCGTCTGCAGTAAACTTAAGTCGCAGTCTTGCGGCAGATCTCGAAGCTTAGCCCCTGAAGAAGTTCTGCCATTGCGCCGGCTTCGCCCCCACAGTCCGGAAGTTTGTCAGCGCAACCAGACAAGGCGAACACATTGGACAACATCGCCGTCGATCTGGGCGACCGCACCTCCAACCTGGACCTCCGTGACTCTTCTACAGGTCCGCTCCGCGCCATTCGCTGCTGAACGTTCAACGACGGGGACAGCGCAGCTTCACAACGAAAAAATCCTACAGCGTAACGGTTGGATGAAGACTGATCGGTGTTAGTGCCGCTCCGATTCTTTCACGTACGGATGTCATTATCAACGCGGGCCGCCGACCGTCGTATCGGGGGCCTGACAATCGTACTGTTCTGCTTCTGCGTCGGGATTGAGCTGCCGCAGGACCCGCAAGGTCAAGATAATCCGGAAGCGGCTGCCTCGCCCTTGGGCCGGTGCCTCGCCGTAGGCGATGGAGCCCGTTGCCATCGCTCCTTCAATGAAATCGGGAAATCGAGATGTCCAGAGACGAAGTTCTCCACCCACTCGGACGCGACTTCGATCGATTCCTCTACGCTTCTGTCGGCGAAGACAGGAACGGGTATGCGGTGACTGTTCTCTCGACACTTGCGAGGCTCGGGCTCGACCCTTGGAAAGAGGCCGGCGATCTTGCCGCGCTAGGGCGAGAGGCTGCTCACACGCGATTGCGGGCGCTGCTTTCAGGATTCCGTGACGTACCGACACTCGGACACGACCATGGGTCGGTTGCTCAGGAGTTGATCCTACTCCTCCCGGAGCGGCCGTCACTCAGGACCGAGATGCTCGCTGGACGGTTGGCGGTCGAGAGGCCGTTGGTTTCCATTAGGTCGATCCTTGTGATCCTCGCAATACTCATGATCTTGGCGCAAATCCTGTTCCTGGGCGCCCCGAGATTGGGTGGGTGATCTCCGCGTCGCCAATATCCAAGGGTCGAGACCATGTCCCATCAGCAACCGCCCGCTGATTGAACTTGTGATCTTCGGGCCTCCCGCCGCCTGCCTTATCCATTTTTCTCAGCGCCTCGGTCTGTTTTCTTCGCCCGAGGTTTGACCGCTCCACAGCGAGAAGAGCGCGAGACTGCCTTCCACTACCTTTACCCACTGCGTATCACAGGAGTTCATTATGATCCGCATAACTCGTCCACACATCACAAGTACCAGTGCGTTGTTTATAGGGGGTCTTCTCGCGGGAGCATTCGGCCTTGGTCTATTTCAGGGCACGCCCCCGCCAGTCCCGGTTAACGCCGCGGCAAAAATCAACGGAAATGGATGGGAATGTGATGTGGGCTATCTGGAAGTTGGCGCCGGCTGCGCCGCCGGTGTGCAACGACCAGTTCATCCAGCCGAACCGGATCAGAAAGCCGTGGCCCGCCGCAGTGGCAATGCTCTTTCCGTGACGGAAGAGATTGATGGGCTCAGAAAGATGATCGAAGAATTATCTCTGGAAAACGCCGTGCTGAGGTCTGAAATGGACGATGATCGCTGAGCTCGAGGCATTGTTGCCGCCTGTTGGCCGCCGGTACTCTCGTTTGCGTCGGAGCAGCACTGACCTCGAAGCATGCGATTCTGCCAATCTCCTTGGCGAAGTTGACAGGCTTCTGGAGACTGCGCGATTCAGGCGGAACCATCGACCGACGTGTGAACCAGAACCCGTTCCCGCAAATTAGTCTGCGCCCAAGCTAACGTGCGTCAGTGTAGGACGCTGACAATTGCGGGAAGATAAGGCGTGTCGACCGAATCCTCGGACGGACACAAGACTTCCGAAAACGGCTGAAGTGCGCGGGGCGTAGCAAGTACTCCTATTGAGTGTTGCCCGCACGCTTCGGTCTTTCCGGAGGTCCGGAAAGGATCATCTCATGACACCCGAAGCGATCAAGACCACCGAGAGGATGGAGTCCGTCAAGGCCGCCTGGGACAAGGCGCCTGCCGGTCCCAAGAAGGAGGAGGCCCTCAAGCACTACAAGGCTGCCGAGAAAGCGCATAACGTGAAGGACGACGCTGAGACCAACAAGGAACTCGACGCGGCGACGCGTGTGCTTGCGTGACCTCCGGAGCCTGACGTGAACGTCGGGCCGCCTGACGCTTGTCGGAGGGCGGCCCTTCTCATTTCAAAAGTGGCCCAGTCTGATTGAGATATTCCGGATCGAACTCCGCAAGGTCGACCAGACGATCATAGTCGTCGAACGTCACCTTGCCGTCTCGAAACGTTACAAGGCCCTTTTCGCGCAACTGCCGGAGGACGCGATTCACGTGGACAGCGCTCAGCCCGAGCGCATCGGCGAGGTGATATTGCGTCAGCGGACAGGCAAATCCGTCCTTGCTCCCCATTCCAACGAGAGTCAGCCTCGACCCGAGTTCCAGCAAGAAATGCGCCATGCGTTCGTCAGCAGAGCGCCGTCCGAGCCCCACCAAATGCTCGACCACCATCGCCTCGTCCCGAGACGCCGCCCAGAGAATGGCTGTCGCCAGGCGAGGGGTCTGCGTGAAGGCGTCAAGTATGTCGCTTACCAGAACCTCGGCCGCCTGAATATCGACGATGGGCTCGATGCTGTGATCCGACGTGTGAAGCAGGACGCTACGCAATCCCAAGAAATCCCCGGGTATCTGGAAATCGACGATCTGACGCGACCCATCGGGCTGGATCTTGTAGGAGCAGACCCAACCGGTCGCAAGAATGTAGGCCGCCTGGTCTGACTGCCCCTGATGTACGAGATCGCGTCCCGCGAAGAAGGTCCTGCGGCGCTGGTGCAGCCGGTCCAGCACCGCAAGCTCCATCTCGGACAATGCAACGAAGGCGGAGAGCTTTCGGGTGATTGGGCTCTTCTCGATGGCGCTCAAAGACCGCTCCCGAACCAGTACGAAATTCACGAAGAAGTCGGCGCAGGGACTGCTCTCGATCAGTGACGCAAACCGCAATTCCTGCGAGAATCACTCATATCATCAGGCTCCCTTTGTGCCTTGATCTGTTGTCCGAAGGAAGGACGGTCCTGGATGCCCGACCAGACTGACTGTTCAGGAATGGCGGCCCTTTCCATCTGTGAGGCGCTCTTGCTCGCCATGAACGATCATGGGCTGCTTCCCGAGTGCGAGATCGTCGGCGTTCTTCGAGATGCTGCGGCAGCCCACGAGAACGCCGTCGGTCCGGACGCCGAAATCGAAGTGCACCGCGCCGTCGCAGACCTGATCACTGCGATCATCGCCGGCGGCAACTCAGTCCGCAGGCCGTGAGCCGATCCGGCTTTCGGTCAGCGTGGTCTGAGCTGCGTCTTGCCCAGCAAGCACTTTTCCAAAGGAAGACGGTTCGACATCAGAGGAATCCCAACCGAGACTCATTCTTTTCGGTCAGCCCGTTGGGACCACCGCAGAAATTGAATGCCGATACGAGCAGAGAATGGGTCTTCTGGGATGATTGGCGGAGGGTACGGAACCGGTATCGAACGTTCTTCGCCAATCGTGTTGGTTCACGGAAGTCGTCGCAGGCAGATTCCGC
>JBFGYN010000357.1:0-4466 GCA_041587415.1 Candidatus Competibacterales bacterium
CATCATCTGGGCGAGATCGGGATCGACCCCAGCGAGGGGCCCGACCTGGTGAAAGTCGTCGAGGCCCAGCGTGAGCGCGCCCACACGCTCGTCGAAATGGCACGAATCAGCGAATTCATCTATCGGGAATTCCACGATTACGACGAGAAGGCCGCGAAAAAGCACCTGCGTTCCGTGGCTCGTGAGCCACTGCAGAAGGTTCGCGATGCACTGTCTGCGCTTTCGGACTGGACCCCCGCGAGCATCCACGAGGCGGTGGACAGCACTTCTGCGGCACTGGGTGTCAATATGGGAAAGGTGGCCCAACCTTTGAGGGTGGCGGTGGTTGGTCGTGCCGCCTCACCCGGAATCGAAGTCACGCTGGAGCTGGTTGGGCGGGAAAAGACGTTGGCCCGCATCGACCGGGCACTGAACTATATCCGCGCCCGAGAAACCGACTAGGCGATCCGCTGACTGGATGGGTGGGCTATATTCTGAGTCTAGGCTTTCCGTTCGGGAGAACCGATTGAAGCTCATCGCGCTCACGGTGCTGCTGGTGTCGATCAGTGTGCTTTCCCTGATCGCACCCAGCCTGTGGCAGGGTGTCGCGTTGCTGCTCATCGTGATCATTTTGGGGATGGATTCACACTTGCCGCCTGCCAAGCCGACTGATCGCTGCTAACCCGCGCCGACTCTACCCAGGCTTCCCGATTTGCAAGACTGCCGCGCCCTCGACCAGTCCGTCGCGCAGCCGGCTCAAAGCCTCGTTCGCGTGTGCCAGGGTAAACGTTTCCACCTGTGTCGTGACGGGCACTTTAGGCGCAATTTCCAGAAACATTTCGCCGTCCTCACGGGTCAGATTGGCAACGGATCGCAACTGGCGTTCCTGCCACAAGAGCCGGTATGGAAACGCAGGGATATCACTCATGTGGATCCCGCCACTGACGACGATGCCGCCCTTACAGGTTGATTTCAACGCTTCCACCATGAGCGCTCCGACCGGTGCAAACACCATCGCTGCGTCCAGTTCGACGGGCGGCCGCTCGTCTGAGCCGCCGGTCCAGACCGCGCCAAGACGCTTGGCGAACGCCTGGCCTTCGACGTCTCCGGGTTTTGTAAAGGCGTACACCTCTTTGCCCAAATGCACCGCCAATTGGGCGATGATGTGTGCTGCCGCGCCAAATCCGTAGATCCCGAGTCGGTCGTTGCGCTCGCCGGTCAGGCGCAGGGTCCGATAGCCGATCAAGCCTGCGCACAACAGCGGTGCTGCCTCCTCATCCTCCAGACCGTCAGGCATCGGAAAGCAAAAATCCTCATGGGCGAGGGCGTACTCCGCGTAACCCCCATCCACCGTGTAGCCGGTGAATTTTGGGTGATCACAAAGGTTTTCCTGGCCCCTGGCACAGTATCGGCACGTTCCGCAGGTGTGGCCAAGCCAGGGAACGCCTATCCGTACGCCAGGGCCGAAGCGGTTTGCGTCGCTACCCACTGCGGCCACGCGGCCAACGACCTCGTGGCCCAGCACGAGCGGAAGCTTGGGCGCGGTAAGATCGCCGTCGCAAATGTGCAGATCTGTGCGGCACACGCCGCAGGCGGTGACCTGCACCAGAACGTGATTCGGGCCCGGCCGCGGTACCGGAAGTACAGTCAGTTCCAATGGCTTGCCCGGGCACTCCAGCACCATCGCACGCATTCGATCCGGCAATGTCATAGTGGGCCCTCAGTGCTGACCAGCGAACAGCTCCCGGCGTCGGTGCTTGATCGCCCAGCGGCGTTCATTCGAGCATTCGTTTGACGGCCGCCGGCAGGATTTCGGCGCACCGCCCGACGACCTTGAGCCCGATCAGCTCGTCCGCCCGTGTGCGCCCCAGGTTCACCGCTGCGATGGGCTTGCCCAGCTCGGCTGCCCGCCGCGCAAATCGAAATCCGGAAAATACCATGAGCGAGGAGCCCACGATCAGCATCGCGTCCGAGCGCTCCAAGGCGTCGAACGAATCATCTACCCGCGAACGTGGCACCGACTCCCCGTAAAACACCACGTCCGGTTTCAGTGTGCCGCCGCACCGAGTGCATGCTGGAACCCGAAACGTCGCGAAATCCGTGCCCTCCAGGTCGGCGTCCCCATCCGGCGCCCGGTGGGCGTCCAACTCCGCGAACGCGAGATTGCTAGCCAAGAGCTCGCTCTGGAACTGGTCTCGCCGCTGAGCCCCGCCGCACTCCAGACAGCTCACCCGGTCCAACCTGCCATGTAGGTCGATGACGCACCGACTTCCGGCGCGCTGATGCAGCCGGTCCACATTCTGGGTTACGAGCCAGTGCGCGAAACCGTGCCTCTCCAGCCGCGCCAGCGCGTCATGACCTCGATTGGGCCGAGCTCGCTCGAAGCTGGGCCAGCCGATCATGCTTCTTGCCCAGTAGCGCTTGCGGGCGGAGTCGCTGGCGATGAATTCGCGGTAATCCATCGGTTGTGGGCGTTTCCATTGACCGGCGCCGTCACGGTAGTCGGGAATGCCCGAGTCCGTGCTGCAGCCCGCGCCCGTGAGCACGAAGAGCTTTGGATGCCGCGTGAGAAATGCAGCAAGGGATGCGGCATCGCCAACGCCAAGTTTTGATTCGCCGACAGTCATCGCCGCAGATTCGAACTAAGCTGTCTTAGAGAGCACCATTGTCCGGGTGGACGCGGGGCGCGCAAGTTTCTCGTTCGGGAAAAGCCGAATGACGCGTTCGAGGTGCCCTCGGCGGACGAGAAGTGAATGGCGCGGGATCCACTTCTCTGTCGGGGTTGACATGTCCCCACGTTGATTCCGACGAGCCTCCCATTTGCCGCGGGGAAACTCTGATTGCATCAGCATTTCCATATTGGATGGGCCCATGGCAAGAAAACGATTGGACGTGGAGCATTATCGCGAGTTGCTGAAGCACAGGCGCGCCGAGCTGATGGGGATGTTTGCAAACCCGTCGGAGGACGAGGCTACCGTCGAAGCGGACCAGCAGCGTTTGGGACGGCTGTCCCGGGCGGACGCGCTGCAGAATCAGGCCATGTCACAGGAGACGCTGCGCCGGCGCCGGCAGGAGTTCGTGCGCATCGAGGACGCATTGGAGCGAATCGAAGAAGGCGACTACGGTCAATGTCTCGAGTGCGGCAAGCTGGTTGCCCCGGCCCGACTGGAAGTGGACCCTTCTGCCACCCTGTGCATAGACTGCGCCAACAAGGCGGAGTCGTAACCACACCTTGGATGCTCGCAACACCACTAGCCCGACCCTCGCAGCAGGGTGCGCCTCGGCTGGGACAGTCGGAAGTACAATCCTCCCCGGCCACACGGCGCTGAGATCTCGAGCAGAAGTGCGCGGTAACGGGTGGTTTGACCACTGGTTGATCTGGAGCATGAAGTCGTTCTGGCGCACGCCACAACATCTATGCTAGCGTTAGCGCTGAGCTGTGCGGAAAGGGAGTTTCTTGACCACGCGGCAGGCACTGTAGGATCGGATCCGAAGACCGTTCGGTCGTTTACCCAGTCGGAATTTCGTCCGTCCCTTGCCCGTACGTCCCATTTCCAATTGTTTTGATCGGCGAGACCACTTCGTCCGAAGCGTCGGTTGCGTATATTGTGGGTTGCCCCTACATCAATTGCGCGGGTGGACTGCCAGAGTTGATGGAAGCGCAGCAGGATCCTCGGGTACAAACCCAAGGTAGTTTGAATTGGAGGAAACAGTGATGGCAAATCAGGGATCAGTGTCAGCAACCGACAACACGAGGAATTTCCTCGATATCGTTCGAAAGAATATGGAGGCTTTCGCCCAAGCGCAGAGTGCCATGCTCGAAGGAAACCGAATGGTTTTCCAGCGCCAGGCAGAAATGTTCGAGGCGCTCGTGGATCAGGCAGTGACCGCGTCACGGGAAATCGCATCGGAGACGGACCCGGCTAAGAATTTGGCAAAACGATTCGAGACGGCCAAAACATCGATCCAGAATCTCATCGGACATTCAAATCTGGTTTCTGAGACGAACGCGCGCGCGAACGGTAAAGTGGTCGAAATACTCGAGAAACGGATGATGGCTGCGCTGGACGAATGCAAGGTCGCCTCTGAGCATCTGGTGGTTGCCGCCCCTCCCGTTCCGGAACTCTTCCGGTTTCCCCCGGTTGAGAGAACGGCTAGCGCACGTAAGTAGCGTGCCCTAGCAATCCGACGGAGTGACGACCGTCCGGTGCCGCGCGGTTTGGCCAAATACGTGCACACCGGCCTACTGGGAAACTCTGTGCAAAGTTCCGTCCGGGATAGGCGTGTCGTACTGCCGATCCTGGCGGCATGACCGTGTACGAGGCAGAACATTTGCGTTGCTCAGGATTTCTCAAGCCGGTGCGCCGCGCCCGAACGTTGCACCAGGACGCTCCGACTTGGGCCATTACGGTAAGTAAAACAGTTGGTTGTGATTGTCAGTGACACTGTGTCACCGTGTACGCAACCCAGTTTTTCGCGGCTTGAGG
>JBFGYN010000358.1:0-4462 GCA_041587415.1 Candidatus Competibacterales bacterium
ATACCTCGATCTTCTTCCTGTCTACGCTTCACACGCACCATTGCTGCTACGCGCGCAAGACTCGGTTACCATCTCCATGCCATTGGTTTGATGGGTCGGCTTCCTGCCAACTCGGGAAAGCACACAGCTTTCAGGACGCACGCCCGGACGTTGCATCGGAATCCGGGAATTTCGCGGATGGCTCCCCAGCGCAGCTTGTCCGATCGCGCGCGATCGGCGGCCCGAGCCCGCGAAAAATCGGAAAGCGTGAACGGTGACATGGTGTTACTGGCCACAGTAGTCACCATTCACTGTCTTACTTACCGCAATGACCTAAGTCAGAGCATCCTGGTGCAAGCTTCGAGATAGGTCAGAACGCGAGCGCGGCTGGGGAAATCAGCACATCGAACTGCTCGCACCAGATCACGACAGACTGGTATTGGCGAAGGTTCAAACCATTTGGAATTCGGTAGTTTTGGCCGCCCGAAAACGCCTTCAGCCGGCCTAGGTCGACGAACATGGTGTCCTGCACAGGAAAAGACGGCGTGATCGCAGCATTCGGCACGAGATAGACGTGGTACTTCGGACCCGGCCCGACTTCAAAGTCGGACTCCAAATGCAGCAAATCCTCGAAAACCGTCACCCGCCCGCGCCCATAATGGACCGGATCAGAAGGATTCGCATGGATGAATGCTCCTGACGCCACGACCTTTTTCTGGTCCCGATCAGCCACCACCTGGTCAAGTTCCGGTGGTGGGAACAAATACGGAAATACGAAAATTCCGCCTGCAAAGCCGCCGAGAGAACCAACCAGCAAGCCGAGCAAAGTGCCTACCAAGAAATTTTTCACATTCGAGTCCTTGCGATCAATACAGTTGCCGAAGGATTGGTATACCGATCCACGAGACACGAGAGTACGGGCGCGGGCCCCTCAGCTCGTACGAATACCAAGTGCCGTCAAGCCCTCGGACAGTACCTTCTCGAGAATACCGGCCCACTCCGCTTGCCCTTCCTCGTCACCGATCAAGTCCTGTCGAATCTCCAATTCCACGTGCGGTATGCCTCGCTGCTCGCCGTGGACGGGGACCGAATAGTCGCGCTCATGGTCCAGGTAGTAGGGCTCGTTCTCACCGACCGTCAGTTCCCCATGAGCACTCAGGAGTTCCAGCAGGATGCGCGCGTAGCGTTCGTCCTTGTCATACAGAACGCCAATGTGCCAGGGGCGGTAAACCCCATGGTAAACCGGTGTGCAACTGTGCACGGACACAAGTACGGAGATTTGCCCCTCGTTGTCCCGAAGGTCTAGCGCCCGCCGTATGGCACCATGGTACGGCTGAAATATTGCGGCCTCGCGAGCTTGGAATTGTTCGTCTGAAATTTCCTTGTTACCAGGTATTTCTGTGTCCTCACTAAGAACTGTTATGAAGTCTGGTGCGGTCGGCGAACGGTTGCAATCCACGACCAGGCGAGAGTAGCGCTGAAGGATCGCGGTGGCGTTTAATCGCTCCGACAGCATCCGGGTCACATTCCCCGCGCCAATGTCGACCGCGATGTGACGCACGAGATCTGCGGGTCCGAGCCCCAGATTTCCCAGCTTCCGAGGAATCGTGTGGCCTGCATGCTCGCAAGTCATGAAGATGGGCGACGGCGCCTCTGGCCGTAGCACTTCGACCGGCTCGGGATCTTCGGGGCCGAGAAGTTCAAACATGGGCTAAGCTCGCTTCGCCGCGTTGATTACGCTCAATGATAGCCGCTCACGCGTGTGGGCTCCCTTCGATTTGCGCCTCGATCCGTAAGAAGGCGGGGATGTGGGCGCTTGTTCAGCGGTGGGGAACCGAAAGTGAGTTCCCAACTAAGATCCAACATGAATCCCGCGTGTGTCACGCGCGCGGGTCGTTAGGAAACATGGCGTCGCCAAGATTACGGAACCGATGCGCCGGGCGAGACTCCCAACGGTAACGGCCCCACATCCGCCGCAGATCGATTCGGGAGGGATTGGCCATTCCTGATGCCTCCCGCCGGACGAGAAGACTGTCATGGTGTCACGGACACTCGATTGCAGGGATTCCAAAAACAATGGCTGAAACGGAAATCGCCGTGCTGGGTGCAGGAATTGTCGGACTATCGTGTGCCATTCATCTGCAGCGCCGGGGAATGGAAACGACGCTCGTGGATCGCGGCGAGCCCGGCTGCGAGGCGTCCTTCGGCAACGCGGGCATCCTGAGCCGCGGATCAGTCCTTCCACTCGGCGTCCCGTGCGTCTGGCGCAGCGCCACCCGCTACGCCTTGAACCTGGATCCCGGCGTGCGCTACGACCCCCGTTTTTTGCCACAGCTTGGGCCGTGGCTATTGCGATTCCTTCGCCAGTGCACCGCGAGCCGCGCGATCGCCATCTCCCAAGGACTCAATGAGCTCCTCAGGTTGGCTTTGGTCGAACACGAGACCCTGGTCAAGGAAGCGGGTGTCGATGAACTCCTCAAGCAAGAAGGCTGGCTGCGTCTGTTTCACACAGATCGTGCGTTTCGAAGTTTCGACTTCGAGCTGGCGCAGCTGAAGAACTTGGGAATACGCACGGAAATCGTCGATGCGGGCGGGCTGCGTGACCTGGAACCGAATCTGAACCCGGTATTCAAGACGGGCATCTGGTATCCCGAAACCGCATCCATAACCGACCCGGGAAAGGTGTGCCACGCGTTCGCTGCACTTTTTGCCGCCGAGGGCGGAAGCATCCGACGAGACGTAGTAAGCGGAGTTCAGCCTACCCAGGGCGGTTGGCTGGTTCAGCTCGAAGGAGACGCGCTCGCAGCACGGCGGGTTGTCCTCGCCCTGGGCTCCTGGTCGAGCGAATTGCTGGAGAGCTTGGGATGCCGGCTACCGTTGATGTGGGAAAGGGGCTATCACCTCAATTTCGCCGTCCAGGAGGGGTGTGGATTGAACCGTCCGATCAACGACATCGAGGGCGCGTACGTGGTGGCACCAATGCGTTGCGGTCATCGTGTCACATCGGGCATCGAGTTTGCGTCGCTTGATGAACCGCCTAATCTGATTCAACTGCGATCCATCGTTCGCTCAGCACGGGAGGCCGTGAACTTGGGAGAGTCCCTCGATGCCAAACCCTGGCTTGGCCGCAGGCCGTCCATGCCCGACTCGCTGCCCGTGATCAGCGCGGCGCCGGGACATCAGAATCTTTGGCTGGCGTTCGGCCATGGCCACATCGGCTTCACGACCGGTCCGATCACGGGTCACCTGGTGGCGGACATGGTAACCGGCTCGGCGCCAGTCATCGATCCCGCACCCTTCTCCGCAGAGCGTTTTTCATAGTGAGCCTACCGACCTGTGACGCTCAAAGAGCGAGCGCGTAACCTGCTGCCAGCTGCGACTGCCGCGCACGCCTCAAGGATGTGACCGAGGGGATCGGCTCGCACATCACCGTATCTCAGCGCGTTGGCCGCGGCGCCGTTAGCGAGCGAGTCCATAGCGAGGAAAATCGCGCGAGTCATTGTTGTGCGATCCGTTGTAGGATCAAGGGGTGGGCGTTGGGTGGCGCGTCGCTCAGATGCACGGCAGCCCGAATCTTATGTTCGGCCCACGTCGCCGCGCCCGGGTCGCGCACATGGATCATGGCCAACGGCGTTTCGGTATCGACCGGTGATCCGATGCCTGCAAAATCCGTCACGCCCACAGCATGGTCGATGGCATCCGATGCTCGCTTGCGGCCCGCCCCCAGCTCGACCAACATGACGCCAACGGCGCGGGTATCCACCGTCCGAACAACCCCCTTTTTCATCGGGTAAACCGGGTGCACGATCGGTGCCCTTGGCAGGTACGCGCCGGGTCGCTCACACAGGTCGCCCGGACCGCCCAGCGCCGCGACCATTCGAGCGAATCGTTCTGCCGCCTCGCCCCTGTCCAGAGCATTCTGCATCGCCGAACGGGCGCTGGCCGTATCGGGGTGCAGGCCTGACTGCAGCAGCAACTCGGCGCCCAGTGCGAACACCACCTCGTGAAGCCGTTCATTTCGCCGGCTGTTGCTCAGATAGTCGACGGCTTCCTGCACCTCCACGGCATTTCCGGCGCTCCAGCCTAAGACCTCGTTCATATCTGTAATCAAGGCAGAGCACGGCAGGCCCGCCTGTCCGGCCACAGAGACGATGCTCCGCGCCAGGTCTACCGCGGCGGCCGTCGTTTCCGCAAACGCTCCATTCCCCGTCTTCACGTCCATAACGAGACCGCTCAAACCCGCTGCGAGCTTTTTCGACAAGATCGACGATGTGATCAACGGGATGGATTCCACGGTCGCGGTCACGTCTCGGATCGCGTACAGCCGACGATCCGCGGGCGCGAGATCGGCGGTCTGTCCGATGATCGCGCAGCCGACTCCCGCTACGACGCGCCGGAATTTCTCGACCCGCGGCTGGCTACCGTAGCCTGGGATGGCGTCCAACTTGTCGAGGGTACCCCCCGTGTGCCCGAGGCCGCGGCC
>JBFGYN010000359.1:0-4438 GCA_041587415.1 Candidatus Competibacterales bacterium
CCCGATCGGGTCTGTCGAAGAATTCAACCACCAGAGGAAGATCCAGGGACATGTCGACGAGATGGCTCGCGTGCATTCGCCCTGACGGACCGAATCCGCTGATACCGCGAAAAACGGTTACCCCGCGCAGCGGCTCCTCATCGTGGAGCCTTCGCATCAAACGCTCCAGTTTGCCTTCGCTCTCGGTGAGATATATGCGAACAACCGTTACATCCATCGCAAGAGTTCTCAGAGCTTGCGGGCCAGCACGAGGCCGAGCCAACACGCCGATACGCACATGGGGGCGCTCAGTACGAGGTTCAGCAGTGCCGCGCCCGCCCGACCCTGTTCCAGAAGGGTGATGGTCTCCATCGAGAAGGTGGAGAAGGTGGTGAAGGCGCCGAGCAGTCCGATCAGTATGCCACCACGCCACTCTGGCCCCAACGCGGACCGCTCCGCGAGCAGCACCCAGAGAACGCCCATCAACAAGCTGCCCAATACGTTGACCGCCAGCGTGCCATACGGGAAATTCCGGCCAAGCAGCGCGTAGGTACCGGTGGACACCCAGTAGCGCAGCAATGCGCCGAACGCGCCGCCCGCTCCAATCGCGACGAGCACTGCCACCCCGATATCCCCCTGAGCAAAGTGCGGGATTGTAGACTATTTTCTATGCTCTAACGTCCCGCTCGTGAGTGGCCACTCACTCCGAGCGCAGCATTGCATCGAGCTCGTCGACCATCTCAGCCCAATCGGAGTCTTCCGCGATAGCTTCGCTCAGGAAAGCGGCTTGCGCATTGTTCCAAAATGGCGCCTCGGCCAGAGTCAGTGTCTCCGGCAAGGGCTTATGGGTATGGATGAAGTTGTCGATGGACGCCGGGTCGCCTGACATTCCCAACTGTTCGAATAACGTCGCCAAAGTGTGAGGTGTTGTGTCCACTGGTTTCTCCGTCGAAGGTCTCATGCAGCTTCGGACAAGTATAGACGCGACCGTCGTGATCAAACCACGCGATCGCGCAGATAGACTGGGGTCGCCGTTTCCGGGCTGATCCCACCGCCCAGTCGAAGCATCTCGCGCCCGAGAACGCCAACGTCTCGGGCGTGGGGTTGAGCATCGGGACGCACTTCGATCACGCGGCCACGGAGGGACGCCTCGAGCGCTTCTCGATGGGCGGCCCAGCCGGAACCGATTCCAATCCAACTGCTGTGCTGGGCCAGCGATGGTTCGTCGGGGAAACAAACCTTTTCGGGCTGCATGGGAACGGCACGACCGTTTTTCGGCGCGAACAATCCGACATAGACCTGCCCCATTCGCGCATCGAACGCCGCGGCGATCCCGAATCCGTCGCCCTGCTGCGCACAGCCCGTCGCGAGCGCGGCCAAGCTGGACACGGGTGCCAGCGGCAAGTCTGCGCCCATTGCCATGCCCTGCGCCACCGCGGTCCCTATTCGAACACCCGTGAAGGCGCCCGGTCCGCGTCCGAAGGCGATCCCATCGAGAGCAGTGATGCGCATGCCGGCTTCGGCCAGGAGCGCGTCCGCCATGGGCAAAATCAGTTCGGCGTGCCGCCGGCGGGCGATTTCGAATCGTTCCCGGCACTCATCCTCTACGAGCAGGGCGACCGAACACGCATCGGTACAGGTTTCAATCGCCAGGATCTTCATTTACCGAGTCGGACTCTGTCAAGAAGCTGCGAACTGCGTCCAAGCTCTGTGATCTGGGCATATCCGGCAAACTGGCTAGGAAGGCTCGGCCGTAGCTTCGCGTCAGCAAGCGCGGATCGCAAATCATCATCACGCCGCGGTCGGTCACATCACGGATGAGGCGGCCGACGCCTTGTTTCAGGCTGAGTACAGCAGCGGGAATCTGCATTTCGCGGAACGGATTACCACCCTGCTCCTTTGCTCGTTCGATGCGGGCAGCAAGCACTGGATCACCAGGGGACGCAAATGGCAGTCGATCGATGATGACGCACGACAGTGCCTGCCCACGAACGTCCACACCCTCCCAAAAGCTGCTGGTGCCCAAGAGCACCGCGTTGCCGCTGGAGCGAAAGCGCCGTAGCAGCTCGTCCCGCGGCGCACTGCCCTGAAGCAACAACGGATACGGGACCTGCCGCTCGAGAATAGTAGCGGCGTCTCTGAGTGCGCGATGGCTCGTGAACAGCATGAAACATCGGCCGCGGCTCGCCTGCACCACGGGCGTTGCGGCGGTCACTACGGCGCGGGTGTAATCGGAATGACTTGGATCCGGCATGTTGGGCGGTAAGTACAGAAGAGCATTTCGCCGATAGTCGAACGGGCTCGGCAGAGATAGAGTGGTTGGCGAATCGAGGCCCAATTGCTTGACGAAGTGGGAGAAACCACCATCAACGGATAATGTCGCCGATGTGAACACCCAGGCCGACGGACAAGAACGCATCCCCACCGAAATGGGCTCGGCGACGCTGAGCGGGGTCCAATTCAAGGCGAAACCCCGACCCCTTGTTTCGTACCACTGTACACCGTCGGGATTTGCCTCGCCGGCGAAATGTACCAGGCGTCCCAGTAGGCGCCTGCACCGCTCGAGACAGCTCTCGATACCCCTGGTCGGGGCGGACCGGCTTTCCAGCCAATTCCGGACGCTCTCCAGGCTGTGTCGAACTCGCGCCAGTGCCGTTTCCAGGGCTTCGTCCCCGCGCAGATTCGACCATGGACCTCGGCGGGATTCGGTGCCAAATGCCAGTCTCAGCACTCGCGTGGCGTTCTCCAGGTCCCGGGTGGCCGTCAATGCGTCGCCACGGCTTCCCCCGGCTCCAATCGCCTCCGAGACGCTGTCACGGGCAAGGTCCAGGAGTTGCCGGCCAGTCACGCTCTCGCCAAAGAATTGGGCGGCTATATCGCCCAGCTGGTGGGCCTCGTCCACGACGAACGCGTCCGCCGACGGCAACAACTCGCCCGCTCCCTCCGCTTTGAGTGCCATATTCGCGAGAAGCAGATGGTGATTGATGACGACGAAATCGGCCGCCATGGCTTCTCGTCTCGCTCGCATTACATGACAGGATCCGAAGTCCGGGCATTCCTGGCCCAGGCAATTGTCGACCGTGGAGGTGACACGCGGCCAAACTGGGTGGTCCTCGGCCAATGCGCCCACCTCGGAGACATCCCCCGCGTCTGTCTGCTGTGCCCATCTGGTGATTTCCTCGACCGCCGATGCCAACGATGCTGCAAGCGGACCGGCGCGGGCAAGCTTCAATCGGTGCAGGCACAGATAATTCGATCGGCCCTTGAGCAGGGCCACCCGGCGTTTGTGTGCCAGAACCTCCCGAATTAGGGGAACGTCTTTGTGAAAAAGCTGGTCCTGCAAATTCCGGGTCCCGGTCGAGACAATGACTTTCCGTCCCGACAGAAGGGCCGGCACCAAATAGGCAAAGGTCTTTCCCGTGCCGGTGCCGGCTTCGCAGATGAGCGTCGTCCGGGCTTCGATCGCGGCCTCGACTGCCTGTGCCATCTTCAACTGTTGGTCCCGCGGCGCATATCCGGTCAGTCGAGCGGAAAGCGCCCCGCCTGCAGAAAAAAGGTCCTGCAAATCGGACAATTGAATGCTAGCCGGGTGTGCGATGCGGGCTAACGCCGCTCGAGAAGCAGGGCCTGGGCGTCTGCCGCGTCCGCGCCGCCGTAGTCTCTGCGGGCGCGTCTCGCTTTTGCCGTCAGCCGCCAGGTCCTCGCTTGCAACTCGCGGTTGTTTGCAGCCAAGTGCCGAGCCCGGGCAGCCAATTCTTCCGCTTGTGTATATTGGCCCTGGCGGTAACGGACCTCTCCGAGATCGTGCCAGACCTCGGGGTTGCGGGAATCGAGCCGAACCGCCCGTTCGAGGGTCGCCGCGGCGCGGTTCAACTCGCCGCCCTGGACTTGCTGCCCCGCTTCGTCCAGTAGAGCGATTACCGCTGCGTTAGAGGGCGTCGAGGTAGGCGCAGCGGAATCCGGTGAAATGGCGCCGGGACGTGCCAAGGGCCGGATTTCGACGCCTGGTGGCGTGGCATCGGGCGTTGGCTCCTGAACCGGAGGCAGTGTCCCTGGGGGTCGCGGACTGGCGGCACATCCGCCCAAGACCAACAGGATGGCAAGTAAATGGATCGGTGGTAATTTGGGGGAATTGACCACCCCCCCCTCGGTCTCTCGATACAGCAACATCAGCGTGCACCGTCCTGAATGGCTTCGTAGTTGGAATACCCCCGAAAGCCACCGAGGCACGGGGAGTTCTCACGCGGCGTGTATCCGCCAAGAAAGGGAATCGGTTGCGATCCGGCGCAGTTAGGCGCCGACCGCCCGCCGGTGTATTGGTCTACCCACACCATTTCGACGCCGCTCGGCGGGATCGGTTGGAGTGGCATGAGGCCGATGTCCCGGGCCGCATCGCCATAAATTCTCAGTGCGCCGCTGGACCCGCTCAGACCCGCGGGGCCGTTGTCGTCACGTCCCA
>JBFGYN010000360.1:0-4435 GCA_041587415.1 Candidatus Competibacterales bacterium
GCCGAAGTGATCGTATTCTTCCGCCGTGAGCTTTCCCGGGACTTTCGACTCCGGCGCAAGCGCGGCGGGCATCTGCTGTCAAAGATGCGGTTCGTCGCCGCGCAGTTCGAGGCCTACCTCGAGGACGCGCGCTGGGCCCGCTATGCCGGCCACGCCAACCGTATGGCGCGCAAGCTCGAGGCCGCCGTGACGGCACTGGCCGGCGTCACGCTGGCCTACCCGGTGGAGGCCAACCTGGTGTTCGTGAACATGCCGAGAACACTCTTGGACAGGCTTTACGATCATGGCCACGAGCTTAACTACTGGCCAGGGCCGGACGGCACCGTCCTCGTTCGTTTCGTCACCGCGTTCAATACGCGGGACGAAGACGTGAACGCCCTGATGCGGGGATTGCGCGAGGACCGCTGAGGCACTCCCGCCAGCCGGCAAGGTACGCGTCATCGTCGCCGTGGGACGTTGCCGGGTGGCGACCATGTGCCACACCTCGAGACGAAAAGTGAAGGTTCAGGCGACTTCCCGATGGGGCAGCATGGAGCGAAAGCTGGCAATGATGTGGCGCTCCAATGTGTCGAGCAGGGGCGACGGTGGACCGGCTGCACGTTGCAGGTATATCTCGTGCTCCGGAAGCTGGGGAAAGCCGTCGGCGCGCGTCAGGATGCGAAGGTCAGAGGGAACGGAATGAGCCGACAGCACCCCGACGGCCAGCCCCGCCCGAATGGCAGCCAGGAGTCCGGCGCCGCTTACGCTCGTGTACGCCACGCGAAATCGCCGCCCTTGCTCAGCCAGCAGCGACATGGCCAGGCGCCGGTACCAGCACCCGGTCGGGTAGAGGGCAAGGGGTAGGGGGTCCTGTTCATGGGTCCAGTGGTGTGCCGCGGTTACCCAGGTGGCCGGAGTGCGTTCCACGAGTGTTGCGCCCCCAGTCGCATCGAGTTGCGGCGTCACCAGGGCGATGTCGACAGTTTGATTGGCGAGCAGTTTTCGAAGCGTGCGGCTGGCGTTCTCGCAAACCACCTCAACATGGACCCTGGGATGGGATTGGGCGAATTGAGCGAGTATCTTCGGGAGAATCGTGCTCGCGTACTCGTCCGGTGTGCCAAGTGTCACGCTGCCCGCGAGGCTCGATTCCTCGAAGGCTTCGATTGCGGCACGGTGTGCGCTCAAGATCCGCCGTGCGTGCCCCAACAGCAATTCACCGTCCGGTGTCAGGATCAAGTTCCGCCCGCTGCGCTCGAACAGGGGCCGCCCCAGGGTTTCTTCCAGGCGCTTCATCTGCATGCTGACCGCCGACTGGGTCCGGTGCACCTGCTCCGCAGCGGCGGTGACGCTGCCCGCTTCGACAATGGCCACGAAGCTTCGCAGCAGATCCGATTCCAAGATGTCGTTCATGAGAAGGCCATCAGTTTTGTTGAACTATTATATTCCAACAATTCGTTTGATTGATTCAAGCATAGGGTGCAAAGTTTTGCCGAACTGCAACCAGATCCCCTGGGTAGGAGGTCGTCATGAACCGGTCAATCGTCTGCGGCGACAGGCTGGACAGGGCCATCGAATCACGGAAATCGCGCGCCCTCCGTTTCCATTTCGCTTCCGCACTGCTCAGTATCGTGGCCGGTTGGCGAGAAGCCAGTGCCAACCGTCTCACGGCACTGAAGTTGCGGGGGCTGAATGATCATCACCTGCGGGATATCGGGTTGACGCGGGCCGATGTTGAACAGCTTGGAGCCGGGACACGGCCAGTCGGCTATGGTGCGTTGCGGGGGTCCGTGTCGATTCGAGAGGCGTCGCGTAATCTGGCGTGTTGATTTCCCGCGCCCGTTCGTGCACGGGAGGCCATAAGCGATCCCACTTGGTCGACTTGCGCGACGTGGGCGGCTGCTTTATGTTCGCCCCACGTTGCGAAACCCGTGAAGGGCCCATGGCGGTATCCATCACCCAAGCACGACCCGAGGACGTGGATTTCATCGTCGAGCAGACCTTGGCGGGTGCTCGCGAGGGCCATTTCGACTCCAGACTGCTGCAGCCACGTGGGCAACTCGGGGTGCTGCACGACATGCGATCGATCGTCGAGCGAAATCGGCGCTTCGACGACGAGTCCCTCATGGCTCATGCGCTCGTTTTCCGGGACGGTGGGCAGGCGATCGGGTTCGCTATCGTATCGGATACGCCGCCGCAGTTATCGGGCCAGGAAATTTATGCCTTCTATATTGCGGCCGATCACCGGAACAAGGGTCATGGACGGAATTTGCTGGAGCGGTTGAAGGAGCGCGTGTTCAGCAAGGGCGACGCCTTGTTCGTGCGCTGCCTGCCCCAATCCCAGCTCATGTTCGATCTGCTGACGGCGTCCGGATTCGAGTGCGTCGGTCACAACGAGCTCGGTGCACGGATCATGCATCACCCGCCGCGCAAGCAGCAAGCGGGGCGGGTCGGCGGAAACCCGAAGAATCGTCGCTGAGCGAGCTGCCTGCTGGCTCGTGTATGCGCGGAATGGCCATTCAGCCGACGAGGGCGTAAAAGCGCTCCAGCACTTCGGCCATGGGGACGTCCAGCCGCGCCAGTATCTGTTCGCGGATCACGTCTGGGACACCACCGTGCAGTGCCTCAGCGATGCTGCCGGCGATCGCGCCCATTGTGTCTGCATCGCCGCCCAGGGAGACGGCGAGTCGGATCGCGTCCTCGTAGCTGCGGCTCGTGAGCGCGCAGATGATGGACTCGGGCACCGACCCTTGACATGTGACGTCGAAACCGTAGGCCGGGCGGATTTGGTCAGGCGTCCGAGCCAGGTCGTAACCGAATTCCTCGGTGATGAACGCGCGAATCCCGTCGATATTGGCGCCGGTTCGGGCCAGATAGATTGCCGATGCGGTGGCCTGTGCCCCCTTTATGCCTTCCGGATGGTCATGGGTAACGGACGCGGAGCGTGCCGCCTCCTCGAGAACGTCTTCGAGAGAGCTCAGGAGCCATCCGACGGGGCTGACACGCATGGCGGAGCCGTTCCCGAAGCTGCCGTACGGACCGTCTACGGCACCGCTGGCCCACTGCTGAAATGTGGCCCCGTAGCCGGCGTCGGGGTAAGTGCGATAGTAGCGCCGATACGCTTCGGCGTAATCGCCGGCGTCCAAGAGGACCTCGGCCACCGCCACGGTCAGGACGGAGTCGTCCGTGAATCTCGAGCCCGATGAAAAGAGTTGGAAAGCCGTCGATTTCGTTGGCCGCGCCTCGTACACCGAACCGATGATGTCTCCCCCGATCGCGCCGAGCATAGCGACTCCTCCGACGGTGATTTCACGTGATCCGGACTTTCGTCCGCCGCCTCTTCGTGACAGATTAGGGCACTCTGCAAGATTTATCAGCCAAAGGTCCCGTCACGGTATGTCCGAAGGTGAGCCGTTGATTGCGCCGGATGAGCCAAAACCCTACGAGGTGGTCAATGCCGGCGGCACCGCGCCATTTCTACTTATATGCGATCATGCCAGCCGACTCATTCCGCGTAGTTTGGACAATCTCGGCCTATCGGAGGCAGATCTGACCCGACACGTGTCCTATGATATCGGCGCATCGGATCTCGCCCGCATGCTGTCCGATATTCTCGACGCACCGCTGGTCCTCAGCGGCTACTCTCGCCTGATCATTGATCCAAACCGTCAACCCGGGACGGAAACGTCTATTCCGAAAGCGAGCGAAGACGTGGTCGTGCCGGGCAATCACGATCTCTCGGAAGAGGCGATGATTCAGCGACGCAAGACCTTCTTCGAGCCTTACCACCAGGCGATATCAGATCAGATGCGACGCTTTTCGGAAGCTGGGAGCGTGCCCGCGCTGATATCCATCCACAGTTTTACCCCGGCTTTCCACGGCGTGGAACGACCTTGGCACGTGGGGGTGCTCTGGCACCTGGACAAGCGGATTGCTCTGCCGCTCATCAAACGTCTGCGGGCCGAGCCCGATCTCTGTGTCGGCGACAACGAGCCTTATTCGGGGAGGAACCCGGAAGGCTACAGCATCGACGTCCACGCCGCCGATCGCGGCTTTCCCAACGTGTTGATCGAAGTCCGCCAGGACTTGATCGACAGCCCGGAGGGGGTCGAGGAGTGGTCTCACCGTCTCGCTCATGCTTTGCGGGAAATACTTGCCGATCGCGATATCTACCAGCCGTGGACAGAGTATTCGGGGTAGGCTGGCGCATTGGGCACGGATGCAACCGCCACGACAGGACCGCCGAAAACCGAGCGCATGCCGTAGAATCGGAACTCCGGAGGCTGGGCGCATCGGGCGCAGTCATGAACGGAACGACCATCGAACCGAGGAACCACTGCCCATGACGGAAACAGGCTTTCAGCAACTTCGCAGCGCCGAAATCACCTCGCTCGGCGTCGAGGTCAACGAGTATCGCCACCAGGGCACGGGTGCCCGACACTTCCATCTGGCCGCCGGA
>JBFGYN010000361.1:0-4419 GCA_041587415.1 Candidatus Competibacterales bacterium
GCTTAGGTACCACCGAGAACCGCGCCCCGGGAAGCTGGCGATCGTCGCCACAAAACCCATGGCCACGCAGCGAGACCTGGCCCTCGCCTACTCTCCGGGCGTCGCGGCTGCCTGCAACGAAATTGCCCGCGACCCCGCCCAAGCGGCATCCCTGACGACGCGGGGCAATATGGTCGCGGTGATCACCAACGGCACCGCGGTACTCGGACTCGGCAACATAGGTCCGCTCGCCTCGAAGCCGGTCATGGAAGGGAAGGCCGTTCTGTTCAAGAAATTCTCGGGCATCGACGTCTTCGACATCGAGGTCGACGAGCTCGACGTGGATCGCCTCGTCAATGTGGTGGCGGCGCTGGAGCCCACCTTCGGCGGCATCAATCTGGAAGACATCAAGGCCCCGGAATGCTTCGAGGTGGAACGCAGACTGCGCGAGCGCATGGGCATTCCAGTGTTCCACGACGACCAGCACGGCACGGCCATCGTCGCCAGCGCATTCGTCCATAACGGGTTGCGGCTGGTGGGCAAGGAATTCGCCGACGTGAAACTCGTTGCCTCCGGAGCGGGCGCCGCATCTCTGGCCTGTCTCGACCTGCTCATCAGCATGGGCCTGCGCCGCGAAAACATCATCGTCACCGACAGTAAGGGCGTCGTCAACGAAGCGCGACGCGGACAAGTGGACAAATACAAGGCGCGATTCATTGCCGACACCGCGGCGACCACATTGGCCGAGGCCATCGAAGGGGCGGACATCTTCCTCGGCTGCTCCGGCCCCGGCGTCCTCACCCAGGACATGGTCAAGTCCATGGCGGAGAAGCCGCTGATTCTTGCGCTCGCCAATCCTGATCCGGAAATCGTGCCCGAGGACGCCAGGGCCGCGCGCCCCGACGCGATCATCGCCACCGGTCGATCCGACTATCCCAACCAGGTCAACAACGTGCTTTGCTTCCCGTTCATCTTTCGAGGTGCGCTGGACGTGGGTGCGACCGAGATCAACGAGGCCATGAAGATCGCTTGCGCCAAGGCCATCTCGGACATGGCAACTGCTGAGGTTTCCGAGCGGGTTGCCCAGATCTACGGCAGTGAGTCGCTGCGCTTTGGACCGGAGTTTCTCATTCCGAAGCCGTTCGACCCAAGATTGATCGTCGAGCTGGCCTCCGCCGTTGCACAGGCGGCCATGGACAGCGGTGTAGCCACCCGCCCCATCTCGGATATGCGAGCCTATCGGCGCCAACTCCGCCAGTTCGTTTTCGTTTCCGGCCCAGTGATGGAGCCGGTCTACGCAAGGGCACAAGAACAGCCGCGCACCGTAGTTTACGCAGAGGGCGAGGACCGGCGAGTGCTCCAGGCTGTGCAGAAGTCGTTGGACGACGGCCTGGTCAAGCCTATTTTGGTGGGCAGAACCGAAGTGGTGAACCAGCGCATTCACGATCTGGGCCTGCGTCTGCAAATGGGCCAGGATTTCCAGCTAACGGACCCCGATTCGGACGAGCGCTTTGCCGAGTATTGGCAACAGTACTTCGAACTCACAGGGCGCGACGGCGTCTCGCCCGCCGAGGCACGTACCGTCATCCGCACGCGGAACACCGCCATTGCCGCCATGATGCTGCGGCGGGGCGAGGCGAACGCCATGATTTGCGGCACGGAGGGGCGGTTTGCAGCCCACCTGGCGTACGTTCGACAAATCGTCGGAAAAGCCGATGGGGTGCGCGACCTTTCGACCCTAACCGCGCTCATTCTTCCGGCGGGTACTTTCTTTATTTGCGATAGCCACGTCACGGTGGATCCGTCCCCCGAGGAGATTGCGGAAATGACGGTGCTTGCCACCAAGGCAATCGGTCGGTTGGGTATCACACCTAAGGTTGCGCTCCTGTCCCATTCCAACTTCGGCACACATTCCGATCCGAGCGCCATCAAGATGCGCCGCGCGACCGAGCTTTTGCGCAAACAGGCTCCGCACCTGGAGGCCGACGGGGAGGTTCACGCAGATACCGCACTGGACGAGGCGTTACGCAAGATGGTCATGCCGGAATCGCAGCTTACGGGGCGTGCGAACCTATTGGTCATGCCCAACCTCGATGCGGCCCACATCACCTATTCGACGCTCAAGGTCCTCGGGGGCGGCGTCTCGATCGGGCCGATCCTGCTCGGAGCAAGAAAACCGGCACATGTGGTGACATCGTCGATTACTGTTCGCGGGCTGATCAACATGACCAGTCTCGCCGTCGTCGAGGCGCAGACCTCGTGGGTGGAGGCTGCGCGCAAGTAACCGCAGTGTACCCTGGGAAACTGGACGGTCCGGGAGGCCGTCCAGTTCGAATTTGACGAAAGCTCTGATCGACGACGACACCAATCGAGCGTCGGACCACGGCGACCGCTGTCACCCCTGCTTGGTCTCGTCAACGGCCCGTGTGCGTCATTGCGCCGGTCTACTTTTGGGTTGGGGAGCCTGTTTATTCAGCCCGAATCGGTGATCCAATCATTTCTTGTTCATGACCCATGACGAGGAAATCCATCGCGTCGACCGATCTTGCGGTTGACCTGTGCTAAGCGTGGGACCGCTGCAGCGATTCGAATCGCGCCGGCACAGACTGTGCCGCTGCCGAGACGCCTTCGACGTCGGTTCGCGGCTTCCGCAAGGGGGGCGGCGAGTCGGAGCGATGACAAAAAAGCCTGCATGGTCGGCGAAGGCGTACTCGGGACAAGACACCTCGATGATTTGGCACGTCTCGACGACGTGCAGGTAACGACCCTCTGCGGTGGCGGCGCCCAGCTACCATCCCGATCCCCCAGGCGAGCGGCCTGCGCCTACGCGGCCGAGTTGGAGCGATGCGTCAACGAGTTGGGATTCAACCGCTCCAATCTGAATCCGCCCCCCCTCCGTTCACCACATGCACCCGTTGGACGCGAAAATTTGAGAACTGGACAGACCCGCAATGATCCAGCTCAGCGCCGCATGCAGTCCCTGCTTACATGCCACCAAGTTCCGTAACCCGGGCGCCGACACGACCGCTTTCATGCAGCTGCTCACATGGGATCTCTTTCAGGGCTTCCCGTCGCTCGAATTCATCATTGCCCATGGCGGTGGGGCCTTGTCCTATCATTGGAGCCGCTTCCGTGGCCTCGCGCAGAATTTGGGCAAGAGGACCACGTTGCGCTCCCTCCCGGCGTCGAGGAAGGACACGTTGGAATGAAGATCATCTGGAAAGACTTCACCATGACACCTACTAGAAACCCTGGCTGGCTCGACGGTTACGCCAATTCGAGTAAGACTCGATTTGGACTGCCACCGGGCAGCGTCGAGGCCCATTGCCACGCTTTCGGTCCAGGCAATGAGTTTCCCTTCGCGGCAGAGCGCAAGTACACCCCCAGCGGCTGTATCGGTTCCAGTAGCCCTGAAATGGGCCTGACTCCGGCTGAGCAAATGCTGGCGAATTCAGAGCGCGCCCAGCCCCGGCGAGGAGATCGCTCAAAATGGTAACGCCCTTGCCCCCAAATCGCGCATCGCGGCACCACACAATTCCGGCGGGCGCTGCGGCCACGCGTCAACAGCTCCTCGTGTTCGTCGCCATTGTCGCGCTTGCGACGCTGCTCTCCTCGTGTGCGCAGTCCGGCTACTTCGGCATGTCCAAAGATCTGTATCTTGCCGACGGCAGCACGATCCTGCTCAATCAGCCCGTGAGCGTCCCGCGCAACGCCGTTGCAGCACCGATTCGTGGCGGATCCATAGCCAGCCGCTTTCGCTACGAAGGGCATTGCCGATTGGAGTTGCGAACTCTTTCGTCGGAGGCTCGAATCATAGAACCGGATGAATTTCGACTTCTGAGGACAAACTGGCGAACGGATTACTACGGTGCTCTGCCGGCCCGCTCAGTTCGGGCGTCCTTGTTTGATTTGCACGGCTCCTCGCGATACTCCTACACCACATACATGTATTTGCAATCCCAGGCACAGCCTGACGTGTATCGCCTTCGTTGCCAGCACCTGCAATTGCTTGACGATCACCCGCGATTTCTTACGGTTGATCAAATACAAACGATCGTCGGAGAGATCATGACCATCACCCGAATGATGGAATCGCGCTGATTTCGGATCTTTCGGGCCGCTACGTGTCGGACTGCCCTGCGCCATGCCTGCCAGGTCTAATCCCCGCGAAACGCTGTCAACGCCTGGCAGGCGTTGACAGCTTGTGGACCGGGATCGGACCGAGGTTCTTACGGCCCAAGATGCTCGGGAGAGCTTCCGTGAGTTGGAGCAGAGCGCTCGGTGAAGGCCCTGCAAGGTCCGCCGCTGCGCGGCTCAACCCCGCCTGCGATTCGGGGCAATACCTGAGATCGCAGGCGGGGTCGAGCGTAGCGGATTCGGCGATCGACTCAGCCGCCGGTTTGCGGACGCATGTCCTCTTTGCGGATGCCAGCGACCTCC
>JBFGYN010000362.1:0-4408 GCA_041587415.1 Candidatus Competibacterales bacterium
CGGTCCGCGGGTCCTCGAGCACATGGTAGACACGGTTCTTTACTTCGAAGGTGACCCGGATAGCCGCTTTCGCGTGCTGCGTGCCGTCAAGAACCGTTTCGGGCCCGTCAATGAGTTGGGCGTGTTCGCGATGACGGACCGCGGGTTACGGGAAGTGAGCAACCCGTCGGCCATTTTCCTGTCACGTCACGAGGAGCCCGTGCCGGGCAGCGTGATCATGGTGACTCGAGAGGGTACTCGGCCGCTGCTCATCGAGATTCAGGCGCTGGTCGACGAGAGTCCGCTCGGCAACCCGCGTCGGGTTGCACTTGGACTCGAGCAAAATCGGCTTGCAATGCTGATGGCCGTGTTGCACCGGCACGGTGGCATCTCCATGTACGATCAGGACGTGTTCGTGAACGCAGTGGGTGGTGCGCGAATCACGGAGCCCGCGTCCGACCTGCCCCTGGTTCTTGCGGTGTTGTCCAGTTTTCGGAATCGCCCGTTGTCGGCGGACCTGGTGGTGTTCGGGGAACTCGGGCTGGCGGGGGAGGTGCGCCCGGTCCCGAACGGCGAGGAGCGCTTGCGTGAGGCCGCGAAGCACGGTTTCAAACGCGCCATCGTGCCAGCGTCCAACGCACCACGTGGCAAGGCCATCGATGGGATACGGGTGGAGGCCGTGTCTCGACTTTCCGAGGCGATCGATGCTGTGTAGCTCGGGCATCCTGAGTCGAGCGCTCCGGCTCGGGGTCTGAAATTTGCCTTGAAATCGCGCATTCACCCGCGAAAAATCACCGATTGCCGGTCCGGCCGGTGTCGGAACCGAGTGGGCACAATCGCAACACCAAAACGCCAAATCCAGAGGACTTGATTGATGACGGATATAGCGGCATTGCTCGGCAGCGAGGCCGAGACACTTTTGGATTACCGGTGCCGGGGGATCCCTGCAGAGAGCTTGTACTTGCCTGGCCCGGATTTCATCGACCGTGCGGTTGCGGAATCCGATCGCAGCGCGGCAGTGATGCGCTCGCTGCAGACCATGTTCAACACCGGTCGGCTTGCCGGCACCGGTTATTTGTCCATTCTGCCTGTGGACCAGGGGATCGAGCACTCTGGGGCGGCATCGTTCGCCCCGAATCCAGCGTTTTTCGATCCGAGAACCATTTGCGAACTGGCCATAGAGGGAGGGTGCAATGCCGTAGCCTCGACGCTCGGCGTCCTGGCGGCCGTATCCCGGCGCTATGCACACAAGATTCCGTTCCTGCTCAAGCTCAACCACAACGAGTTGCTCACCTATCCAGAGATCTATGACCAGACGATGTTTGCAAGCGTCAAACAGGCGCTTGACATGGGGGCCGTCGCGGTCGGTGCTACGATCTATTTTGGCTCTCCCGAGTCGCGCCGTCAGATCCAGGAAATCAGCGTGGCGTTCCAGCAGGCGCACGAGTTGGGCATGACCACGGTGCTCTGGGCTTATCTGCGCAATCCCGGTTTCAAACTGGGTGGCGTCGACTATCACTCGTCGGCCGATCTGACAGGTCAGGCAAATCACATTGCCGTAACTGTCAAGGCCGACATCGTCAAGCAGAAGCAGGCCGAGAACAATGGGGGTTACACGGCCGTCAATTTCGGCAAGACTCACAAGAAGGTGTACACCGAGCTCACCACTGATCACCCGATCGACCTGGTGCGGTACCAGGTTGCGAACTGCTACATGGGCCGTGCGGGGTTAATCAATTCCGGTGGCGGATCGGGCGAGAACGATTTGGCTCAGGCCGTTCGCACCGCGGTCATCAACAAACGCGCGGGTGGTATGGGTCTGATTTCGGGCCGGAAAGCGTTCCAGAAGCCCATAGCGGAAGGTGTCAAACTCCTGAACGCGATTCAGGATGTCTACCTGGACGACGGTGTGACCATTGCCTGAGCAATACAGTGCCTCCGGCTTCGGAGGCATCGGGTTCGAGGTCGGATCAAGCGCAGCGGACCCGGCGTCAAGCCCGAACGGTGCACCAGGACGCTGTTCGCGAGCAAGCTGACTCCAACCAAGAGCAGCGCCCCAAAGGTGAGAGCCAGCTTACTCGCGAATGACCGAGTGATAGACGGAGGAGGCACGCGATGACCATTGAACGGATCCAGAAAGGGCCGCGCATGAGCCAGGTTGTCGTCCACGGCGGGGTCGTTTACCTTTCCGGCCAGGTAGCGGACGACCCACAGGGCGATGCGGAACAACAGACTCGGGAGATACTGGCAAAGATCGACGACCGCCTGGAGAGTGCCGGGACAGACAAGTCGAAGCTGCTCGCGGCCAACGTCTGGCTCACGCACATGTCCGACTTCCGTGCCATGAACAGCGTCTGGGACGCCTGGGTGGACCCGAATAATCCTCCCGCGCGCGCCTGCGTCGAGGCACGTCTCGCCAGACCCGAGCTTCTTGTCGAGATCATGGTCACTGCCGCGCGCTGACCCTGTACGAGCGGCTCAGTCGTACCGCGGCATACGTTTTTCAGGAGCCCGCGGATCGAACCTCGTCACGGCTCACTTTGAGAAGCACCCGATCCAGCGTTCGATGCGGAAGCAGCCGGCGGAGTGTTGCGAACAGCACCGTAGGCCAGGTTACGTAGTACCGTGGCTTGGGTCGCGGGCTTTCCAGTGCGTGGATAACGCGCTTCAGAACTGCTTCCGGCGGCAATGTGCCCGGGGCAGCTGGCCCCGTCTTGGTAAATCGCTCCTGCATCGCGGCGTAGCGGACACGATGCACGCTGTTTCGCCTATCAATGTTGCGTTGGAATGCTGCGTAGGCGTTTGCCCGAAACTTGCTGAGCACGGGACCCGGCTCGATCAAGCTGACGTGGATATCGGTATCGGCCAGCTCTAGGCGAAGCGTATCCGACAGTCCTTCCAGGGCATATTTGCTGGCGTTGTAGGCGCCCCGATAGGCGAGGGAGATCAATCCGAGTACGGAGCTGTTCTGGATGATCCGGCCGCGCCCTGCGCGTCGCATGACAGGCAGCACGCGGGTAGTAAGCTCGTGGGTGCCGAACAGGTTGGTTTCGAATTGTGCACGCAACACGTCACGGCGTAGATCTTCCACGGCACCCGGCTGGCCGTAGGCGCCGTTGTTGAACAGCCCGTACAACCTGCCGCCGGTTCGGCCCAGAACCTCGTCGAGTGCCTCACCGATCGAATGGGAATCGCGCAGATCCAGTCGAAGACTTTCGAGCCCGTCCCGTGCCAGCGCCGCAACGTCCTCGGGCCGGCGCGCCGTCGCGAACACACGATAACCTCGCCGGCGAAGTCCCTTCGCGACACACAGGCCAATGCCGGACGAGCAGCCGGTAATGAGTACGGCGTCGCCTGACATCGTCCCTCAGTTTCCGTCCTGGAACCCGACCCGTTTGTGGCTGCCGTCGCAGAATGGTTTGTTGTTCGAGTGGCCGCAGCGGCACAGAGCCTTGCCGTCTGCGCTGCAGGCAGGGTCGCCGAAGGCGTCTTGGATGACACAGCTGCCGCGCACCAGGAACGGGCCATTCGTAGCCGGCACGACTTCCAAGTCCGTCGCCTCCGCTGCAACGTCTTCCCGTTCGATCGTGCTCAGATCGCCGGCGTCTTCGAACTTGGCGCGTTCGTGGCTGCCGTCGCAGAGGGGCTTGTTTTTCGACTCGCCGCAGCGGCACAGGGCGACCCGCGTGTCTTCCAGGATGAGCGTGCCGCTCCCGTCCAGCACCTTGATTCGTCCCCGGAGGTAAAGCGGTCCATCCGCCGCCACCGTGATGCTGTTCACTGCGTCCGCGGATTCCGCGGCGCCGCCGTCCTGGCGGTCCAGGTGCAGTGCACCCGTTGGGCAATGGCCGATCGTGGCGAGCAGTTCATCGGCGTCGGCATTGTTTGGTGATATCCAGGGTTTCGACTTCGGATCGAACACCTGCGGCGAGCGCCGTACGCACTCCGCCGCGTGGATGCAGCGGTTCACGTCGTAGCTCACAACCACGTTCTTGCCTTCGTATCGTAGGATTTTCGTATCCAATGCTCGATTCTCCTCGCGGCTCATGTTTCGGTACGGTGGCACAGTATAGATACGCGCGCCTGTGCGCCCAATGGAAACCTACAAAACTTCCCGCTGTCGCGGGGCGTGGGATGGATGAATCCACGGATGTGCGAGAGGGATCACGGCGCAGGCCGCAAGGCGATCCAGCGCCGCGACCCCAGGCAATTTTCGGGTCAGCCCGGATATTGCACCAGGGTGGCCTTTGGCTAGCTCGCAGGTGATTGATCGGGGGAAGTTCATGTCCAGTTTAGCGGCTTGGTTCAGGCGTACGAAGCATACCGCCGCCAAAGGCCTACCCCGGCCCTGGCGGTTTCTTGCTCGCCCCGACTCGCTCTTCACTCAAGTTGTCGCTACGGCTACGACTTTTCGTCCAGGGCGCTTGCA
>JBFGYN010000363.1:0-4402 GCA_041587415.1 Candidatus Competibacterales bacterium
GCAAAGATACATACAAGGATACAGGCCAAACCCGACTCCCCGATGCCACGCGCACTAGCGGCGCGCCGCGTCTTTCCCGGGCGCCAGTGCCATCGCGGCGGCCCGGTTGCTACTGCGTCTACACGATCGGCAAAGCGGCCAATCTCACCCGGCCGCGGCGGTCGAAGCCGGTGCCACAGCGGCGAGCTTGCGGTTGCGCCTTGCCTCGTTCACCAGCGGCGGACATACCGTCGCATCGTTGTGGATAACCTGACAGTCAAGGCAATAGAAACATTCGTCCATATTGATTGCCCCGCTCGGTTCGATGGCCTGTATCGGACAGCGCTTTGCGCACAGCTGGCAGGGGCTGCCGCATTCCGGGCGGCGCTTCAGCGGCATGAATCGGCGCAGCCTGCCGCCAATCGCCATCACCGCGCCAAGCGGGCAGAGAAACCGGCAAAACGCCCGTTCGAGAAACAAGCCGACGGCGAGAAGCAGCAACGCGTACACCACGAATGGCCAGGCCCGGTCCATTCTCAGCGAGATAACGGTTTTGAACGGCTCGATCTCAGATGCGACCGCCATGGTCTGCAGTCCGTGCAGGGTGGCAACGGCAAGCACCGCAAGCGACACGTACTTCAAAGGCCACAACTTACGGTGAGCCCGGTGCGACAGCGACCACTGGGGCACCTTGACGACGCGGGCGAGCTTTGCCAAAAGTTCCTGCAGCGCGCCGAACGGGCACAACCAGCCGCAAAACACGCCACGACCCCAGATGACGAAGCTTACGACTACGAACGCGAGCAACACGCACAACAACGGGTCGGCGAGCAGCACGGCCAAGCCATTGCCGCTAACGAACCCTTGCAACCACGCGAACACGTTGATGATGCTGAGCTGTGCCCCTGCGATCCAACCTATCCACACGAGGGTAAAGAGAAGAAACCCAATGCGCAGCGCCTGGTACAGACGCGCGTGGCGCGTCAGCCTGTGCATGGCAGTGAGCAGCACTGTCAGCACCAGCAGGCCAATACTGAGCGCGACGATGTTGTTCGCTTGGGCGCGCCAGCTCTCTCGCCACGGCGCCTCGAGCGGCTCGAGGGCGGCCGAGGGCTCGGCCGGTGGCAGCACGAATCGCGAGGGCAAGGTATAACTAAGCTCGAACTCGCGCGTTGGCGCGTCTGAACCGGCGCCGTCGTCCACTACCGTTACCAGCAACTGCCAGGGCGCAAGAACATCGACCCCCCTCTCAGCCGGTATTCGGAACAGTCCGACCTCGTCGAACTTTGGTGCCCCTTCGGCCGACACAAACGGCAGATAGCGGTAGGAGTGCTCGAGCTCTCGCTGCAGAGCGAACGTGTGTGTGCCCTGCTCGATACGGATCCGATCGAACGTGCCCGTCTCGAACACCTCGGTGCCGACAAACGAGTAGGAACCCTTCCCCATGAGCAGCACGATCAGATCTTGCGGGCTATACGCCGCCACGTAATTTCCGTAGCGCATGGAACCAAGTAGATTGCGACCGATCGAGGCAGGGTTGACCACGGCCGCATAGAGTTCGAGTGCGACGTCCTGGCTACCCGTGTTCGCCTTGCCGGCATCGTGAATTCGGATTTGCTCCACCGCACCAGCCCCCATGAGTTCCGACCAGGTCAATGGCTCGAAGCTCGAGATGTCGACCATGGCGGTCGACCCGGCGCCAGACATGAGTCCACGAGAGCGGGCCACCACGCGGGCGCTCTGGACAATGGAATGATGGAATGCCCGGGCACTCACGGTCGCCGAGCTGATGCCATCGATAGTGCCCGGCGTGCCCTGACGGGAGAACGTAATCGAGCCGCCCAGATCGAGACCGGCGTACTGATCGATGAACCGCGTGAGCTGATCACCGAGTGAGCTGTAGTCGATAATCGGCTCGGCGTGCTCCACCAGCACGACACCAACGATCTCCCCGTCGAGGTCCATTCCGACCACGAAGTTGAACGGCGCACCGGAGAAACCGACGACATCTGTCAATTCAGCGGTAGAAAAAAGAAAACCGATGCGGTTGCCGGCGCTGTGAACATCGATGACGGGTGGATCTCCGGACGGTGCGTCGGTATAGATCGCCTTCGGGAACAGGCGCTTGACCGTCTCGTCGCTCAACCAGTCCGGCCGCTCTGCGGCATGCGCGGATCCCGGCACACCGAGCAGCGCGAAGCACGCCACGAAGAAGAGCGCTCCAATCGTCCAAAAAGGCGAAAGCAGCGCCGAGACACGATGCACGGAGACATGATGCTCGCCAGGCTGAGAGGACGACAACTGCGTCCTAGTCGAGGAGGTGCGCATGGAGTGCGTCGGTGACACGGACATCGAATGCAGGCCCGGAGGCAGTCACGAGCAACGCCGCAAGTCCGCACGCCTGCGCCAGTGAGTAGCCTCGCTCCGGACCGAGGACGAGCAGCCCCGTCGCCCATCCGTCGGCTTCCATGGCCGTATCAGCGACCACGCTGACCGCCATAGGCGGATGCTCGACCGGCCGCGCCGTCCTGGGATCGATACTGTGCGAGTAGTGCCGTCCACCCTGCTCGAAGAAATCTATGGTGGTGCCCGAGGTGGCGATCACCCGATCACGGAGAACAACGGTTTCGCCAATGCTGCGTCGACCCTCGGCCGGTTGCTCGATACCAACGTGCCAGGGTCGCCCTGCTGCCGTGGTACCCCTGGCCCGGAACTCTCCACCGATTTCCACCAGGTAGTCGTCAACACGCTGGCGATCCAGGATCATGGCCACGCGATCGACGCCGTACCCTTTCGCAATAGCGCTCAAGTCGACTTGCGTGCGACTGTGTGTCTTTCGAATCGCACCAGCGAATGGGTCGGTTTGCACGCGCTGGTAGCCGACGCTCTTTCGTGCCTGCTCGATCGCCGCGTCATTCGGAACCTGGCGGGCGCGGTACTGCGGCCCGAATCCCCAAAGATTGACCAATGGTCCGACGGTTACATCGAACGCACCCTGAGTCGATGCGCTGATCCGCGATGCGCTATCGAGCACCTCGAGCAGGCCCGGTGAGGCGGGCGCCCAACGAAGATCTTGTCGCCCATTGAATCCTGACAGCTCGGACCGAGGGTCGTAGGTGGACATCGCCCGATTGATCGCGGCCAGCTCAACCTCGATAAGCTCCGCGAGTTCGGTCCGCAAAGCAGCGTCGATCGGCGCCGCCAACTGCACGACGTATCGCGTGCCCATGGTAAGACCGCGAATCGTTGAATGAGTCGGCCGAACGCATGCTGCTGCCGGAACCGCTGCCAGTAACGTAATGAATGTGCGACGTCTCATGCCCCCGCCATCGGCCCGGTGTTTCCGTGACAATGTACGCGCCGTGAGCCGGCGGCGGCGGTTGCCCGTCTCTCGGAGCTAAACAGTTTGCCCTAGCTCGTCAGAGTACGGGGAGTATAAACGGGGTTCTGTTGTCATGACCAACCGTGTCCCGACGAAGAATGTGCCGGTGCAATCTTCCCCTCGGAACTGGGCTAGCAACGGAATCAGAATTCCATTTTTAGTTCCCATACTGCAACAGCCAGGTGATCAGGTCCCCCTTTTCCTGCGCCGTGCAATCGCGGCCGAGAAGATACGTGCAGTTGAATCCGAACCATTTTTCCACCTTCCCCTTATCGGTGAACCGCTCAGGATTCTCGGAGGGTGCAAAGGCGAGGATCTGCCGGTGCATTCTAGGCACGCCGTTCGGCCAGCGGTCGAAACCGCCATGACAGGCTTGGCACGGGATGTCGTCCTGGTGGGCGAAAGTCTCCTTGCGCGGGTCGTCGTGATGGCACGAGGCGCACGAGAGTTGCGAACTGTCCTCGACGCGATGCTGCTCAAAGTAGAAAGCCCGGCCGCGCTCGGCCGAAAAGCCACTGAAGCCGGGGTCGACTTCGCGCGCCTGCTCGGCGTAGGCAGCAAGGAGATCATTCGGGTCTGCGGCCCAGCCCCACGCGCTCCAGAGAATGAATCCGAGCAGCACCAGTCGTGTCATGCCTTCTCCCATCGGCGATGCATCGATTACGCACAAGCGCGGTCAGGTCCTGCAATGAAGCACCCGCCCCAAATCCCAAATTATGTTGCGTTCCTACTCCTGCGCTTCAGGAAGAAACAAGTATAGCCAACAAGCAGAAAAAAGGCCCTGCGCCTAAGGCAGAGCCTTTCGGGAATGATGGCGCGCCGGACGGGATGAATCTGGGCACCGGGTCGAGGCAGTGCCGGTCCAGTTAGTTGCTGCGTGCGACTCGAGTCTGTCGTTGGTCGATATTTGAAGCGGGCATTGGCCAATCGAATCGTGTTGGCAGGTAACGCGTTCCGTTGGCGAACTTTAGACGTGCGCGAACCAAGACGCGAATCCGGGCGCCATCGAGCAAGACGCCAACCTGATTCTGTTGATATACC
>JBFGYN010000364.1:0-4380 GCA_041587415.1 Candidatus Competibacterales bacterium
CGGCAAGCGCTGGGCGATTACGGTCCTACCAGCGGCTAGCGGTTTCGAAGTGGAAGTCGACGGCGAACGCTATGCCGTGAGCACGAACTGGCGCCCGGGCGAGATTCGGCTGCGCGCCCGGATCAACAATGCGCACCACAACTTCCAAGTGCAACGCCACGGTGTCGGCTACCGCATCTTTCATCACGGCTCCCAAACGGATGTCCTGGTCCTGACGCCACGAGCGGCCGACCTGCACCGCTTGATGCCCAAGAAGGAAGCGCCGGATCTATCGAAATTTCTGCTTTCGCCCATGCCCGGATTGCTCACGCGTGTATCCGTCGAGGCCGGGCAGGACGTGAAGCAAGGACAAGAATTGGCCGTCGTGGAGGCCATGAAGATGGAAAACACTTTACGGGCCGAGCGGGACGGGGTGGTCGCCAAGATTCTGACTGAAGCAGGTGCCAGCCTGGCTGTGGACCAGGCCATCATCGAATTCCAATGATGGCCGAGTGTTCGAGTGCAGTGCACATGGACGACCGAAACGCCGAACAGGTGATTGCTGGGGCTCGCGCTGGCAACCTGTACTGTTCGACCCTCCGAATCCCGGATTTCGCCGAATCGATTCCATGAAGGTAGGAGACCTGGATACTCTGGCAGAAGGCGTGCTTGGAGGTGTTAAGCGCGCGGTGGCCCGCGCCATTACCTTGATCGAATCCACCCGCCCCGATCATCGCGCTGCCGCCTATGCTTTGCTCGGACGGCTCTCGCCCTACTCGGGCGACGCTGCCCGTATCGGAATTTCCGGGGCCCCTGGGGTCGGCAAATCCACCTATATCGAAGCACTCGGCAATCACGCCATTGACCAAGGGCACAGGGTAGCCGTCTTGTCGGTGGATCCATCATCCGCCCTGGGCGGCGGTTCGATTCTTGGGGACAAGACTCGGATGG
Organism: Candidatus Competibacterales bacterium; assembly: GCA_041587415.1. Taxonomy (GTDB): domain Bacteria; phylum Pseudomonadota; class Gammaproteobacteria; order Competibacterales; family JAHEDQ01; genus JBFGYN01. The sequence goes on from JBFGYN010000364.1 coordinate 931, forward strand.
CGCGTCTGTCACAGCGGCGGGAAGCTTACATCCGTCCGTCACCGGCTGGCGGAACGCTGGGCGGCGTGACGCGACGCACGCGCGAGGCGATCGTGGTCTGTGAAGCCGCGGGTTTCGATGTGACGATCGTGGAGACCGTGGGCGTCGGTCAGTCAGAGACCAAGGTGGCGGAAATGACTGACGTGTTCGTATTGCTCCTGCTGCCCAGCGGCGGCGACGAGTTGCAGGGCATCAAGCGCGGCATCATGGAACTCGCTGATCTGGTCGTAATAAACAAGGCGGACGGTGACCTGGAGGCGGCTGCGGGACGCACGGCAGCGGATTACCGCAACGCTTTGCAACTATTGCACCCACGGTCCGCAAATTGGAAGGTGCCGGTGCTGACCTGTTCGTCGATCAATGGGGACGGCATTCCGAAAACATGGGATTTGATCGAAAACTATCGCACCACTCTGAGCGAGAGCGGGGAATTGCGGGCCCGCCGTGCCGCCCAGGCGCGCGCCTGGATGTGGAGCGAAACCTCAGATTCACTCATTGCCGCCCTGCGGCACGACCCTGAAGTGCGGCGTCGCATTCCGCATCTGGAGGCGGAAGTGAGCGCCGGCCGACTGCCGCCCGCGCTCGCCGCGCAGCACCTTCTGGATGCGTTTCTCGATCGCCAGTGCAAGCGCGTGAAAGAGACCTAGCCATTTTGCCGTGCCAGCCCCTCTGGGTGGGAGACGCAAACCATGATCGACAGACCCTTCACAATCCTTGGCATCCAACAAATTGCCGTGGGAGCGCCGGAAAAGCACAAACTGCGACGCCTGTGGATCGACACCCTCGGTCTGAAGCTCGCGGGTGAATTCCAGAGCGAAAAAGAAAACGTGGACGAAGACATCGCCGTGGCAGGTGCGGGCGCCGTCAAAGTCGAAGTCGACCTAATGCAGCCTCTCGATCCAGCCCGGAAGCCGAAGGTCCACGAGCCGCCCCTGAATCATGTGGGTCTGTGGGTAGATGACCTTGAGGCCGCCGTTCAATGGCTGAGCAGTCGCGGCGTGCGCTTCACGCCGGGCGGCATTCGCAAAGGCGCATCCGGATACGATATCTGCTTCATTCATCCAAAGGGTAACGACGAGTCACCAATCGGTGGCGAGGGTGTACTCATCGAATTGGTTCAGGCGCCCGAGGAGGTCATCGCCGCTTTCAGTTGAGGATCACCGTGGCGCACGTCATGCCAGCGCAGCGGCCGTCGACTCCAAGGTCTCCACGTTGATTGCCGCGTAGTATCTCGGAGGCGAATCACTCCCACGGAAAGCCTTCCGCACTATTCCTTCGAGATTTGGACGCATCTCAGATGGCCTTTCACCTTTGCCGATGCCACCGCCAAACTCGATGATCGTGTCGACACCACCGTCCACAGCCGCATGCAGACATTGAACCCACTGGACAGGGAAGAATAGTTGGAAGAAGAGATGTGATTTCACTATGCCGACGTCGTCTTCGTGGAAACTTCCGGTGTAATTGGACAGCACGCGCGCCTCAGGGGGCTGCACTTGAGCGGTGTCGAGACTGGGGCGAAAGTGCTGCGCGGCTTTGACCATGTAGTAGGTGTGGAACGCACCCTCGGTCTTCAGTCTGGCGAATCGCTTGCGCGGGTGTAGTCGCTCAAATTCGACGGCGAGATCGTCCAGATCCTCGCTTCGCCCCCCAACAACCGTCTGATCGCTCAAGTTGCAGGCAGCAATTCCGCAGTAGTATTTGTCAGCAAGCGGTCTTACCGTGTCCAGATCCATTGGAAAAGCAATCATTTCCCCTTCGCCGTATGTCCCCATCAACTCGCCACGGGTTCGTACCAGGCCCAAAGCATCCTCGAAAGCCAGCGCTCCCGAGGCCACGAGGGCCGAGTATTCGCCGAGGCTGTGCCCGCCCGCCGTGTGAACGGCGACCCTGTTCCCAGTCAATTGGCGGAAGCTCTCCATGGCGGCGACATGATGCGTCAGAAGCGCTGGCTGCGTGAATCGTGTTAGATTGAGCTCGCGGCGAGGGTCCTCGAAACAAACTTCTCGCAGGTCAAATCCGAGCGCCTCGTTCGCTGAATCGAATACCCGGCGGGCCGGCTCGAATGCTTGATAGAGGTCACTTCCCATGCCCCGATACTGCGCGCCTTGGCCGGGAAACATGAACATGACATGGGAATGGCTCGTGGACATCTTTTCTCTTCCGGCAGACTCTTGCGAATTGAGCAATGGAGGCTAGTCGGAGGTCGATAAAAACGCAAGTTGGCAGCTTACGAGAAAAGGCGAAACAACCCGATACGAGATGAAGCGCAGCAGGCGATGGCCGCGATGCTGTCTGCTGGCTAGAATCTGGGGCGAACTGTTGGGGGTATCCGTTGTATCTCACGGACAATCGCCGGGCGAGCAGTTCAAGTCGAGAGTTCTGGGTTCGAGGTGGCGAACTGCAAACGGGTTTGCCAGGGAATAGTCAATGAGTGCGTTGCGGCGGGTCCAAAGGAGGGATTACGAAGTTGGCGCCATGGTCGATCGAGGTGGAGAGTTGGACCGCGATGTCGCGAACGGTACCCAGTCCGTTTTGGAAGGCAAGCCCGTAGTTTTCTACGACGGCTATTGGATTCGATACTACGAACCGCCAGACGATGAGCTGGGCGAGCGCCAGCGTCTCATCGAGCACCTCACGCGGCGTGCGTTCCATCATACTGAGCCTGGCATCAACACGCCGGGAAATCGGTTAGAGGAAGCGCGCACTTACTACGAGGCGGAGACGGATCCGGCTCGGAAGCGCGTCAATGCCGCAATGCTTGCCGGAGCTCTATTCAATCGCACCACCGATATTTTTCATTCCATCGTCGAGCTGCGCCGCGCGGGCGTATCCATCGGGCTCGACAACGAGCTCATGAAGCTGTGCGGGAACTACCTCCGAGAAGCCATGGAACTGGGAAAGCAGGTCAAGCATCACAGCGGCGAAGAAGGGATCGATGAGTTATGGGGGGAGCCCCTGAAAGCATTCACCATGCCGGTTCCTGAGTTCTATGTTTCACGCTATGTCAAGATCGCTCAGGCCATGCGCAATATCGACCAAGTGGCACAGGGTGCGGTCGATGCGTTTACCCGGGATCCGGCGTTCATTGCGACGGAATCGCTTATCTATGAATTTTCGACTGCCGCAAAATTGGAGGCGGAGACGATGCGATCCGACCCCGCGATTTTCCAGGTTTGGCCGAAATTCGTTTCAGCGGCCGAGCGGCTTTCGGCATTCTGCCCGACCGTCGAGGCAGGTGCGCCCAAAGAACGGCGTTGGGAAATAGCAGAAGGGCTTCGTTTGCTTCTTTCGGGGAAGGAGTTGCTCACTCACCTGGCCGGGGCACGGGTGCCGATGCCGTCCAGTACAAGAACGTTCTTGAGCCGCTGTGCCGACTATGCCGCGTACCGGGCAGCAACTTGCTAGGGA
>JBFGYN010000365.1:0-4361 GCA_041587415.1 Candidatus Competibacterales bacterium
CAGTCGTAAGAACGGCAAGCGCCTGCGCTATTACATCTCCCGAAGATTGGTGACGGATCGTAGCGGGAAGCACCCGGATGCCTGGCGGTTGCCTGCGGAACAGGTTGAAGGGCTGCTGGCCGATATTGTGGTCCGGTACCTGACCCGCTCTGATGCGGCTGCTTCGATAACGCAAAACATGTCAGCGGCAGAGATCGTTTCGGCAGCGAAAAAGCTGGGCGCCCGCAGGAAAGCAGCTGAATACCTGTCTCTGATCGAACGCGTTGATCTGCGGCCAGGCTCGCTGTCGGTAAAGCTGGAGCAACGTGCTCTGGCTCAAACGATTGAATGCAGGTCGGATCAGCTCGACCCGGGAGGTCTAATGATTGAAGCTGCATTCCAGATGCGCCGGCGCGGCGTCGAGTTGAAACTGCATCTGGGCGATGCTCCGCCGGAGGTCGATCGCACGTTGGTACAGAACATCGTGAAGGCGCGCCGCTGGCTGGGTCTGATCATCGATGGCAAGACGTTCACCGAAATTGCACAAGCCGAAGGCACCTCTAAACGCCGGGTTCAGGATGTCGTTGATCTGGCATTGTTGGCGCCAGGAGTCGTGGATGCCATCACCTCGGGTGAACAGCGCGATGGCCTCACCACGGATTACCTGATCAAGACGGGCTTCCCTGCTGTCTGGTCAGATCAGTACGAGCAGTTCGCCACGCTCTGAGGCAATACCTGCCGACACTTATCCAAACTCGTACCGCCGGAATCGCGACCTGAGACTTGCGCAGGTAATCGGCGCGTATAGCGCCCCGGTTCGCGTCTCACACGGAAACTCCGCAGGCCAAGCCCCCGAAAACACGACACTAATGGGCGGCGATCTCTCGGTGTCTCAAATCGGGGAAGTGCGTGGCTGTGGACCCAGTCCCGAGCTATACAGTCTGGGCAGAAATTCCCTGCAAACAGGGAAATTAACAGGGAAATCGCTCCATTTTGGCCGTTATTCGTGTCCCTGGCCTCGGATTTGTCCGAGAAAACAGATGCTTGCAGGCGAATTCCCTGGCCGAACTAACAGGGAATTTCTTGTCGACGAACAGGGTAATATTTACGGCGAACAGGGACCAGAGCTGACCGGACGCGGGAGCCTCAGTTGGTGTTGATCATGGGGGATTCACCCCAGACGTCACTGGGAGGTTCATAGGGGCGCACTCTTGGAACCCATCGCGGAACTTCTTCCTTTTTGCGCAGGTAGGGATCGCCAAAGCGCCGCTCCAGCCCAGGTTCTTCGACGAACACGAAATACACAGTAAGAAGACGAAGGCCCAGCCAAGCAGGGGCAGGCTGTTCAACGCCAGCGCCTCCGCCAGTATCATCATGATAACGGCCGAAAGCATCGGGTTGCGCATATAACGATAAGGACCGGTAACCACGAAATTCAGCGGCGGGTCCCATGGAGCGGGCGTTCCTTCTCCCTCGTGAACGAACAGCCGCATCGTTTTGGTCGCCAACGCGAGCGCGGGCATCGCCAGCATCGCCGCCAAGACGAATTGAGACAAGGTTCCGACGGAAGCGCCAAAAGGCCAGCCGCCGCTGAGCCATTGGATCACAAGAGGTACATACACCAGTGCCGTCCCCGGAAGAATGAGCACCGACTTTGCCATTCGCCAGAACATGACAGTTTCGTACCACGGTGGGTCAGACCTGTCCTGGCGGTTTCGCCACCACTGCTAAAGCCATTGGAGACCACCGCCGGGTATCGGTGTTATGCTCGTTCGTTGAGCTCACACGCCTGCCCGTTTTCCAAACCGGTCATTCATGCTGAGCGCAGAGAACGGCAACAAAGAGCCCTATTTGACCCTTAGTGCACGCTGCAGCATCCGGCGGAAAGGGCGGAATCCGGTCGTTCGCTGCAGTCGCCAACCACGCTTGAAACATGTCCGAAAGCGGGACCTGGCTGACCGAGGATTGCCGACACCCAAACAAGGACTATCAAGAAATTGGCCAGCTCCCGTTTGATGCAACAACGGTCCCTCGCAGCGGCCTCCGATTGTCTGATTTCCAAATTCGTGTTATAGTTGAGCGAAGGATTTTCTCGCTCAGGGGGTCCTCGTTCAGGGGGTCCTCGTTCAGGAGGTTCTCGCTCAGGAGGTTCTCATGTCTATATTTCGATTCAAGCAGTTCTTGTCGAATATTGCAGCGCTGTCAGCGGCAATGCTCATCCCGAATACCGCTCTGTCCCAATCCAAACCAGAGGTCTTTACTTATCCCGTCGCATTTCTCTGCGGGCCGTCGACGGAGGCATTCGAAGAGAGCACCGTTGCAGGCGTGACCCGGACCGCGGTTCAAATCTTGAACCCCACTGGCCAAGCTATTCGCTTCGAGAAACGGGTCAGCCGCGCTCTGCCGTACCAGATCGAGGGCGACCAGGGCTCACGCATCCGAGACCGTATCAGTCCGCTTGGCGCGATCGAGATCGAGTGTGATGAGATCCGTCAGATGCTGCCTTCGCCGATGACCGAGGAGTTCCGCTCGGGGTATCTTTTTCTGCGCGCCGAGGCCGAGTTGGTGGTCACCGTCACGTACTCCGCTCGCCCAGCCAACGGCGAGATCTCTACTCTGGACGTACAACGAGTTTCTCCAATCGAGGATCGCCGCACGCGGGTTCCCGGAGACGATGAACCGTCACGCGACGATGTAGGTGTCGTTGGTCCGCGTGTCGAAGGCGGTAGTTTCATCGCGACGGTCAAACCGAACCGGACGGAAGGCGCACCCTATCCACCCGCGGACTTCCCTCCGCGGGATGAGTTTCTCCCCAACGCAGACTGGTTCAGTTACCCGCGCGTGCCCGACGGGCCCCGTCGCGGCAATGTCGGGCCGCTAAATCCGCCAACCGATATGCGCTCGTTCGAGGAAGGACCTTCGCAGGAGGCCCCGCCCATCGAGTTCGACGATTACGAGGAGGTCGATGACATCCTGCCGAACCTTGGAAGCCTTGGCGAGGTCAGCGTGGCGGAAGGCCGCGACGTGGTCATGATGACGGGCAACACGTGGATGGCCTTCTCGGTGGATTCGGGAACCACGTTTACATATGTCAACCCGACTACCATCTTTCCGCAAGACGATGGCGGTCTGTGTTGCGATCAGGTGGTGCTGCATCTGCCGTCGCGCGACCTGTTCGTCTGGCTGCTGCAGTATCGCGGGACAACCGCCCGCGACGGCACGAATGACAACCGGCTTCGGCTGGCGGTGGCGAGTAGCCAGGAAATCCGTAACTCGAACGCCACAGCATGGACTTACTGGGACTTCCCGTCGAACCAGTTCAGCGCTGATGGCGGCCTTGACTACAACGATGTCACTGCGACGCGGAGCAACGTGTACTGGATCAGTTCGATCGCCGGCGGCCGCGTCGTTGCTCGGTTGCCGCTGGAGCAGCTGGCGGCGCGGACAACCGTTACCTACCGTTATACGGGTGGGACCAACGCTGCTTTCTCCCATATCACGCAGAATGCGGTGAACGAAGTCTACTGGGGCGGTCACGTCGATCGAAGCTCGATCCGGGTGTACAACTGGCCGGAGGGCGACAATTCCTATTATTGGCGAACCATCAACATCAATAGTTGGCCCAACGATTCAGAGAGCTCGATCACACCAGACGGGGTGGACTGGATGCAGTGGGAGAGTGGGATCACCACCTACATCTATGGCAATGCTCTGCAACGTAACGATGTCTGGTTCGCGTGGCAGGCGGGCCGTGGCGACGGGTTTCCACATCCACATGTGCAGATGATCCGGTTGGACGGCGACAACTTCTCCTTTTTGGAGCAGGTGCAGATCTGGAACCCGGACCATGCTTTCCAAGACGCGTTTCTCTCCACGAACCAAGGGGGCGAGTTCGGAAACGGCAGTGAGTTGGGGATTTCAATCGGCTTCGGTGGACCGCCGTTCCATGGTAGTCACGCGGTCGGAGTCTGGGGCGACTTCGTCGTGTATTATCCCGAACTCAGCACGCGGTCAGCGACGCGCTGGGGCGACTACAACACATCGCGCCGGTCGAGTTCTGATCCGCAACGGTGGGTCGCAGGTGGTTATACTCTTCAGAGCGATTCAGACGGGAACAATACGACGGTGCCACACTATATCCGGTTTGGACGTTAACACGCGAAAACCACTTCGGATGAAAGATGTGCTGCCTTCGTTAATGGCCCTCAGCCACAACTCATTCGTGTTGTGCGAATTTCTGCGCACATTCCAATTTTGGCCGTTATTTCACGCTTGGCTAAGATGAGTTCGAACGATGCCGGGGCGAAAAATGCTTTGAGGTCACGACGGCTACCCGTACTCTCTTGCGAAGTCGGTCAACGGAGAAGGTCGGATCAAGGAAG
>JBFGYN010000366.1:0-4340 GCA_041587415.1 Candidatus Competibacterales bacterium
CCGTGTAGGCGTCACCACCCCGGGCCTGTCAGCGCCATTCCATAACCAAAGCGCGCGCGCTGCTCGAGTGGGATTTCGTCCCTCGCCAATACTTGCCGGCCACGGCAGATCGCGGCCTGATTTTTCCCATCTCGCCGGCCGGACCCATTTCCGTCCGTTTCGCAGTGTCGGATCTTCTTACACGTTGACGTGTATCAACGTGGAAATCGTAACCCGTTGATTATCCGGATCCCCAATGCACTTCTGGGGAATTTCCTTGTATCGAGAAGGGCTTGCCGTTCCTTTCGGGACCAGGATTCGTCGGAATTCTTGACACGGGCTTGCCGATCGCCCACACGCAACCGTTCGCAAGTGATTGAGAGAGGAGGGAATGCGACTGCTTGGCATGGGTGTTGCTTGATTTTCCGCGACGCGCTGGCGCGGCCCCAGTATTGTCACGTGCGCCGGGAAAAGAGTCCGCGAGCCTCGTTCTTGTCGCGCTGGGTCTCGAAGCGACAGCAATGAGGCGTAGGGCGCGGTGAGTGAAGGTAGCGGGCGGCAGTCGACCTGTTTGAGCGACTTCCGGTGGTGAAAGATTAGGTTTGGTTAGACCGCGATCTACCATCGCCCGCCGTATTGGCTGGAAATGCCGGGAGGGTGATCGATGAAGTACGTGGTACGTGCCGCAGTCGCTGCAGTTGCGCTCGCCGGTGTCTCGAGTGCTCAGGCTAACCTCGTCACCAACGGGGATTTCGCCACCGATGCCGCGGGCTGGACCTACAACAACCTGGGCGTGGACGGCGGCTACCTAGCCGGGGAAGGCAATCCGCCCGGCTCGTTTTGGATCAACCACAACGGCGGCAACGTGGGTCCCGATCCGGATCCAATGCTGTCCCAGGCCATCGCCACGGTAGCCGGCCTGCAGTACGACCTCACCTTCGACTACTCCGGGCGAGTCATCGCCGGCGGACTTGGCCTTGCGGTGGACATCGCCGGCGTGCAGTCGGCGACGTTCTCAATCCTTGACAATGCCTGGCGAAGCGGGTCGCTGTCCTTCGTGGCCTCCGGCCCCAGCACGCAGCTCGCTTTTCGCAGCGAGATCAACGGCAGCGACTTCGATGCACGTATCGACAACGTCGTGCTGCTCCGGCACGCGATCGTGTTGCCGGAACCGGGCACGCTCGGAATTCTGACTCTGGCTTTCCTCGGCGTCGGTGTGGCGGCGAGCCGCCGGGGACGTGGCACGGCCCGGAGCGCCTAAGGGCCGCGATCCGGGTATCACCTGTCCCGGGCGCGTGATCGGCACGTCTTCGCCCGGCTGCCATGAGGCCCGGGCGAGGGCCTGCGCCGTCTAGGACACGTTCCGGTCTCCCCGCCCGGCGCCTGGGCTTGCGACGTCATCTACTCGCGAAACAGGACCCACGTCCTGGCGAGACAGGTTGAACGTCGGGGGATAAAGCCCGTCGCGCGGCGGTGACGGGCTTGGAACGGCGGCTTGGGTCGGGTGCTTCGGGGCTCAGGGTGCGCGCAGGGTGAGCGTTCGGCGTCCCGCCTGCGGGCCGACGGCGATGCGGTAGAGCCAAGTTGCCGCCTTCACCGAGGTCGCGGAGACCGGACTCAAGATCGCGGTCGAGCTGAAGGTCGCCTGGCGGATAGAAGGTATAGACGCCCCCCTCTTGACCCGAGGGCTCCCATCGATGATGGATACCTCAAGTGGTTGATCGACCACTGAAAACAAGGGGAGGCGTCTATGAGCCAGAATGTAATTCACGTCGGGATCGATGTCGATGATGTGCGCTACCACGGTTGCGCGCTGGATCAGCGCACGGGTGAGGCACTTCAGTTTCAGTGTCGTGCCACGCTGAAAGGGTTGCTGAGTCAGCTCGATAAGATCCGCGGTCACTTCGGCGGCGTTGACTTGAAGCTTTGTTACGAGGCGTCTTACGTAGGTTTCTCTCTTCAGCGCGACCTGTGTGTGCGAGGCTACGACTGCGAGGTGATTGCGCCGACGAGCATTCCGCGCCGACCGGGCAAGGCGGTGAAGACGGACCGCATCGATGCAGCGGACCTAGCGCAGTATTACGCGACGGACCTGTTGACGGCGGTGGCGCCACCCGATGCGCAGCTCGAGCACGACCGCGATCTATTGAGGTCGCGGCAATACGTGGTGCAGCAACAGGGCATGGTGCGCAAGCACATCCAGTCTTTGCTGCGGCGCAACGGCTTTCACTACAAGGCCGAGACGCAGCACAAGAGCCACTGGCAGAAACATCACTATTGCTGGTTGGAAAGAACGGTCGAGGCGTGCTCGGGGAGTCTGAAAGTCAATCTGTCGCTGCTGCTTCGCCAGCTCAGGAGCCTTGATGAGATCCTGGCCGACTACGGCCGAGAAATTGAAGCGCTTGCGACCTCACCTCGATATCGAGAGCCGGTCAAGGCACTGACCTGCTACAAAGGCATCAAGCACCTTTTCGCCTTGACCATGATCACCGAGATCGGGGATGTGAAGCGTTTCTCTCATCCGCGACAGTTGGTGTCATGGGTCGGCATGGACATTCGGGAGTACGCATCAGGTGGCAAGTCGAACCGCCTGGGGATTACACGACAAGGCAACCGATACCTGCGCACGGCATTCATCGAGGCCAACCAGCGCGGCTATCGAACGACGAGGTTGAGCAAGGACATCAAGGCCAGACGTGCACACACCAGCCCAGAGTACATCGCCATTGCCGATCGCTGTTTACGTCGGTTGAGCAAGAAAGGGAATCGCCTGCTGCTGGCGGGCAAGCACCCGAACAAGGTGAAAGTGGCATGCGCTCGAGAGATGGTGGGTTTCGTTTGGGAATCCCTCAACCGAGCGGCGGCCTGATGGCGTTGCCGAGGGACTCCTCGGTCAGTTTGTTGGCCTGAATGTCAAGATTGCTCTGGAGGGTAAGACGGAGATCGGGAAGTCCACGTGAATTTCCTTAGCGGAACGCATTGCTCGTCAACGCCAAGCACCTGGGGCTAGGTTGTGGTCACCCCGAAGCGGACAGACCTTACTGCGTTAACCAGCACGCGAATATGAGGATGCCAGCTCAAGGTCCTACCCCACTCCAGATCAATCAATGACTGTCCAGGTTGGCAATGGGGGCGTCTATATGAGGCAAGACAAACCCCCATTTCGCCGAGCGGCGCCGGTATCGGACGGTGGCGAAATCATCGCGAGCTCCGCGAGGGCTCCGGGTCGCGGGCAGCCCATCGACACACGCTGACGCGGCGATGGTGGCTTCACGCACACCGCCGCGGCATCCAGGCTGACGACCAGGACGCGCGAGCGGGCGGTCCCCTGGCGCGCTTCGCAAGCGCAGCGCCGAGGGAAGCGGCCAGCGGCGGGGGTCAGTGTCGCACCGGCGGCGGGGCGCGTGCGGCGCGGGCCTCGAGGTGGGTGAGGATGGCGGCGATCACCCGCGGGTCGGTGATCGCGGCAAGCACACGAAGCGGCGCGCCGCAGCGCAGACAGCGGCTGATGTCGATGTCGAAAACGCGGCGCAGACGCAGCGCTTGACGCTCATCTGGGCGCGAGTGGGCGTCGCCCCCGCCTCGGCGCCCTCGCGCACCGGTTGGCGTGGCCGCTTTTTCGGAGCAGCCTGCAGCCGCAGTTCAAGGCCCGCCTGACGACGGCTCACCGTCGAGTACGCCGGCACTGGTAGGTCGACCCCCATCAACCGGACCACGGAGTCGAGGAAGCCTTGTGTCGCGCGCAGGCTGAGATGAAATACCGACCGCACCACCAGGGCGCACTCGATCGCGGTGTCGGAATAGATCCGAAGGCGACCGCGGCCCCGCGGACCGCCTCGCTGGCGCCGGGCGGACACCGCCTGCTCGTCGACCCACAGGGTGAGGCTCCCGCAGGCGATCAGCGCTCTGTTGTACTCGGGCCAGTTGCGGACCCGGTGCCGGAATATGACATCGGATCTGCGCATGGTAGGAACTTAACTCGTGCGCAGGCGGTCGCGGGTTATTTATGCAACATGCCGCCTTTCGCCTATTCCGGCCTTCTGCCGGAGGGCGAAAATATACATAACTGCTTGTTTTAATTTGGTGGGCCGTGCAGGAATCGAACCTGCGACCACCTGATTAAAAGTCAGGAATTAAATGCGTAACTTCCTGTTTCTCAAGCGTTCAACGCGTTTCAGGAACGAACAGAGCGCAACACGCAAATCGAGGCAGAAGAGCGACTTACGCAACATGCGTGCGTATTGGCGAACATAGGCGCGCCGCGTGGGTGTCCCTTTCTTGTACCCCGCGGCCTCGTGAGGGACCTCTCGACGCCGGATCCGACTAAGATATGTGTGAACTGGCGTGTAGGAGTTCACACA
>JBFGYN010000367.1:0-4334 GCA_041587415.1 Candidatus Competibacterales bacterium
CAACTATGTGGGAATGTCCGGCGATCCCGACGTGGCGCAAGCCGCAAAGGAGGCAATCGATCGCTATGGGACCTCCGTTTCTGCGAGCCGAATTGCCTCCGGTGAGATCCCGCTGCACCGCGAACTGGAGCGGGAGCTTGCGAGCCTCGTCGGAGCGGAAGGTTGCGTCTGCTTCGTCAGCGGCTATGCGACCAACGTTACGACCATCGGTCACCTGTTCGGCCCGAAAGACCTGATTCTTCACGATAGCCTGATCCACAACAGCGCAGTCACGGGGTGCCTGCTCTCCGGGGCGAGGCGCATCCCGTTTCCGCACAACGACTGGGAGGCGCTGGACCGGTTGTTGAGCGAGAACCGCCGACACCACGAGCGGGCTTTGATCATCCTCGAGGGTGTCTACAGCATGGACGGCGATATCCCGGACCTTCCCAGGTTCATCGAGGTCAAGAAGCGGCACAAGGCGTTTCTAATGGTCGACGAGGCGCACTCGTCCGGGGTTCTCGGCGCCCGCGGCTTCGGGCTCGGAGAGCACTTCGGCATTCCGGGCACCGAAGTCGACATTTGGATGGGCACCCTCAGCAAGACCTTCGCAAGCTGCGGCGGATACATCGCCGGCAGTCAGGCACTCATGGAGTACCTCAAATACACTGCGCCCGGGGGGTTTCTCTACAGCGTCGGTATCTCGCCCCCAAATGCCGCCGCCGCATTGGCCGCGGTGCGAAAGCTCAAGGCCGAGCCGGAGCGGGTGGCTCGGGTGCAGGCCCGTGCGCGTCAATTCGTCACCCTCGCACGGGAGCGAGGCCTGGACACCGGGCCCAGCAGCGGCTCGGCCGTTGTCCCGGTAATCATCGGCAACTCCGTTCAGAGTTTGTTGCTCGGCCAGCGCCTGTTCGACCGGGGCATCAACGTTCAGGCGATGCTCTATCCGGCCGTCGCAGAGGACGCGGCCCGAATGCGCTTCTTCATTACCGCGCAGCATACCGAAGAGCAAATAGCCTACACGGTCGAGTCGGTGGCGGAAGAGCTGGCCGAGGTGCGGCGACGGGGGGCCGATTCGGGCGCCGCGCTGTCGGGTGGTTTTCGTGATCAACCAGCGGCTTAGCACGACTTGGCCAGTCGAGTTCCTAATCCCGGTGGCGCCTCGCGGGCGCGTCACCGGGGAAGGGCAGGCCGGGTGTGCTGCCCTTCGCTACGTCGCCGCCTATCAAACGCACAATAGGGGACTGCAATGATCGCAACCTACGTCCAGTGGCTCACACGCTGGCGTTATCTCGTCATTCTGGTGACGTTGGTCGCAGTGGCCGCCGCCGCCTCTGGCGCCCGGCTGCTCGAGTTTCGAACCGACTATCGAATGTTCTTCAGCGAGGATAATCCGCAGCTGCAGGCGTTCGATCATATCCAGGATACATACAGTCGAAACGACAACGTCCTTTTTACCCTGGCCCCGAGGTCGGGCGAGGTGTTCAGTCGGGACGTGCTTGCCGCCGTCGAACGGCTTACTGCTCGTGCCTGGCAAACACCTTACTCGAGCCGAGTCGATTCAATAACGAATTTCCAGTACAGCCATGCTACCGGCGATGACCTCGTGGTCGAGGACCTCATCGTGAATGCCGGAACGCTGAGCGAGCGGGAACTTGCACGGACACGTGACGCTGCGCTCGAGGAGCCGCTCCTGGTAAACCGTTTGATCTCGCCTACCGGACACGTGACCGGCATCAACGTAACGGTTCAATTGCCGGGCCTCGACAAGGGGGCGGAGGTTCCCACCGTCGCCCACTTCGCGCGCGGCCTCGCCGAGGAGATGCGCACGACTTTCCCCGACCTCGATATCTACCTGACCGGATCGGTCATGATGGACAACGCCTTCCCGGAGGCGTCGCAGCATGACGCGAGCACGCTGGTACCTCTGATGCTGGTGGTGATCATCGTATCGGTGGGGCTCTTTCTCCGCGCCGTAACCGCCACCGTTATCACCGTCGTCATCGTCACGTTGTCGATTGTTGCAGCCATTGGGTGCGCCGCCTGGCTCGGCATTCCCTTGTCGCCTACCGCCGTGGCGGCGCCAAACATCATCCTCACCCTCGCCGTGGCCGACTGCGTGCACCTGCTCGCCGCTTGCTTCAATCGCATGCGCCGTGGGCTCGACAAGCAAGCTGCCCTGGTCGACAGTTTGCGGAGCAACGCGCGCGCCGTGTTCTTGACCAGCCTCACCACCGCAATCGGTTTCCTGTCTCTCAACACCAGCGATTCGCCGCCATTCGGAGACCTGGGCAACATAACCGCGATCGGTGTGCTGTGGGCCTATTTGCTGAGTGTCACCCTTCTACCGGCACTGGTAATGGCATTGCCCGTGCGGGTCGGACCGGAGCGCAAACGGTCAGTTTCCTGGGTGGCGCGGTTGGCTGAATTCGTCCTTCGCCGCCGCGAGCCGGTTTTTTGGGGGAGCGTGATCGCGGTCGCGGCTTTGGTCGCCTTCATCCCGAAAAACGAGTTGAACGACGAGTTCGTCAAGTACTTCGGTGAGAGCACGGACTTCCGTCAGGCGACGGACTTCACGACGGAGAATCTGACGGGTATCTACTATTTGGATTATTCCCTGGGCTCCGGGGTATCGGGTGGCGTCAATGAGCCCGATTTCCTGCACAAGGTGGAGGCGTTCGCCAATTGGTACCGGAGCCAGCCCGAGGTGCTCCACGTCTACGCCGTTACCGACATTCTGAAACGGCTGAACCGTAATATGCACGGTGATGAGCCCCGTCACTACAGGCTGCCGGACGATCGGGATCTCAGCGCACAGTACTTGCTGATTTATGAGATGTCGCTGCCCTACGGCCTCGACCTCAACGATCGAATCGACGTCGACAAATCGTCGCTGCGGATGACCGTTACGCTAAAAAGTCTCTCATCACAGGCCGTTCTCGGGCTCGAGGAGCGAGCCCAGGCGTGGCTTAGGGACAATGCGCCGGCCGCAATGCGGGTGCCGGGCGCGAGTCCAACGATAATGTTTGCCCACATCGGTCAGCGCAACATCACGAGTATGCTCAGCGGCGTGGTGATTGGCCTCGTGCTCATCTCGTTCATACTGATGATCGCCTTCGGATCGATCAGGATCGGCCTGATCAGCCTGGTTCCCAACCTGCTACCGGCGGCCATGGCATTTGGTTTGTGG
The DNA here is from genome assembly GCA_041587415.1 of Candidatus Competibacterales bacterium. GTDB lineage: Bacteria > Pseudomonadota > Gammaproteobacteria > Competibacterales > JAHEDQ01 > JBFGYN01. The sequence continues at coordinate 3,170 of JBFGYN010000367.1, forward strand.
GGCCTCACTGTTGGGCAGGTGGGTCTTGCACTCTCGGTCGTGGCGGCGATGACGCTTGGAATCGTCGTCGACGACACTGTCCACTTTCTCGACAAATACCTGTGTGCTCGCCGCGTCCTCGGGAAGAGTCCCGAAGACTCGGTGCGCCACGCGTTTGCCACGGTGGGGCCCGCCATGTGGGTGACAACCGTGGTACTCATGGCCGGGTTCTCGATGCTGGCATTCTCCAGCTTCGAAATAAACGCCGGCATGGGGCTGCTGACCGCAATTGCCCTCGGAATGGCTCTTATTGCGGATTTCTTTTTACTACCGACCCTGCTATTGAAACTCAAGGAGACGAGAGATGAGACCAGCATTATTCCTGTTCCTGTTGGTAATTCTGATTCCGTTTGAACTGATTGCGGAGACAGCGGAAGAAAAAGGTACTGCGATTGCCAACGAGACGGACCGGCGTGACGCCGGGTTCGGCGACTACACGGCGCAAGTCACCATGATCCTGAAGAATCGTGGTGGTGCCGAGAGCGTCCGAGAATTCCGGATGAACGTGCTCGAAGTGCGCGGTGACGGAGACAAGACGCTGAGTGTGTTCGACCAACCGCGCGATGTCGCCGGGACGGCCATCCTGACGTTCTCGCACGGCCTGGAGCCGGACGATCAGTGGCTCTATCTGCCCGCACTGAAGCGGGTCAAGCGCATCGCTTCCAACAACAAGTCCGGACCGTTCATGGGTAGCGAATTCGCGTACGAGGACCTGGGGTCGTGGGAGGTGACGAAGTACACCTACCGCTATCTCCGCGACGAGGTCATGAACGGCCACGATTGCTACGTCGTCGAGAATACGCCGGCCTATGAGCACTCCGGATACGCCAGGCAAGTCGAGTGGGTCGACAAGACGATTCATCAGCCCCGGCGGATCGACTACTATGATCGCAAGAACGTTCTTTTGAAGACGCTGACATTCGACGATTATGGACAGTATCTGGGACGCCACTGGCGGGCGAGCGAGATGTTCATGGAAAACCACCAAACTGGCAAGACCACTCGCCTGGTCTGGAGTAACTACCAATTCCGCACGGGGCTTGCCGAGCGGGATTTCTCTCGAAACGTATTGACCCGTGTCTACTAAACGGATCGGTTCCTGGCTGATGCTGACGTGCCGTGGGAC
>JBFGYN010000368.1:0-4324 GCA_041587415.1 Candidatus Competibacterales bacterium
GGCCAGCCCGACAGCCTTCCCGAGACCCGTCAGGTGCAGGAGCGGTGTTTCGGCAAATCCCGGCCAGGTCCGAATTTCACGACGCGCATCCGAGCATTGGGTTGGGTCCAACACCCGGTGCTGTCGGTCGGCGAAATCGGCCGACGCGCTCGAGCGAGCATTGTGCGCGAGCTGGATGGGTAGGTTCGCCGCGAATAGTGACATGGTCAGTCCCCGTCATCAGTGGGCAATTCGAGCATCAATGACTTGGCGCTGGGGCTGTCGAGTCATTGTGCAGTTGACGCTTCCGGGCCCATCACCAAAGCAGTCGGAACAGCAGCGGCAACAGAATGGCGGTTGCGATCCCGTTCAGACCCATGGCGAGACTCGAGAAGGCTCCGGCCACTTCGTTCACCTGCAGCGCGCGGGCCGTGCCAATCCCATGGGCGGCTACGCCGATGGCCAATCCCCGTGCCTTCCAGTCACGCACGCGGAGCAGATTCAGCACGATCGGCCCGAACATCGCGCCCACGATCCCTGTCAAAATCACGAGCACGGCGGTCAGCGATGGCAGCCCGCCGATTTGTTCCGTGACCGCCATGGCAATGGGGGTGGTGACGGACTTGGGCGCCAGGGACAGCAAGACGCGCTCGGACGCGCCAAAGATCCACGCGAGCCCTACCGCACTGGCCGCCGCCGTGAGCGAGCCGGCGACGAGTCCAATGGTCAGGGCGAGTCCCGAGTCTCGGACCAGATGCAGCTGGCGGTACAGAGGTACGGCAAGCGCAACCGTAGCCGGGCCCAACATGAAATGAACGAACTGCGCGCCCTGGAAGTATGCCTCGTAGTCGGTGCCGGTCAGAAAAAGAAAGCCAACCAGCGCAGCGACAGACAGTAACACGGGGTTCAAGAGGGGATTCTGTCCCGCCCTGCGGTAGACCCACTGTGCAAGGAGATAACTGAGCAAAGTGAGCGTCAGGCCGAGGAGCGGCTCCTGGGAGAGATAGACCCAGATCTCATGGAATTCCGATTTCACGAGACGTCCTCCTCCGCGTCGTCGTCACCTCGCTGTACGCGCTGTAGTCCCACCACGACAAGAGCCGTGACAGCCACAGTCAATAGCGTGCTACCGACGAGCCCAATCGAGATGGCGAGCCATTCCTCCGCCACCAGCGAGAGATGCATGAGAATACCGACGCCTGCCGGGATGAACAGAAGCGACAGGTTGTCCAGCAAGGAACGGGTGGTTTCCAGCAGGGGTTCTGGAACGCCGTGACGCGCCAACAGTCCTATGAACAGAATCATCATGCCGATCACCGGGCCGGGAAGTGGGAGGCCGAGCGTCTGGGCGATGACTTCTCCAAATAGCTGGCAGACAAGTAGTATCGCGAGGGAATTGAGCATGATCTCACTCTTTCGTTGCAGGTGAACACCAGCTTAGCTGGTCCGCGCCGGAAGCCGTCTAAAGGTCCGCCCGAATTTCGGGCACTGACCGTGCGCCTGCTCCGGTTGGCACGGCATGCTATACCTAACATTGGTGATTCGTTTCGTGGAGCCTTAGGAGCCGGCTGTGTTTGGGTGAGACCCGTAGCGCGGGCGGCCCGGGGGTACCCGTGAGCCGCCCGAGCCAGCCGGACGTGCTTCGGCAACGAGCGCAATCTTGAGGGGCGTGTCGGCCCTCCCCGAAATCTATGAGCCAACCACTATGAGCACACACGCCGCGACAGTCCTGGACGAGGCGGAGGTACGGCAGCGACGCGCCGATCTTGCCTCCCAGCTTCTCACTTTTCTTCCCGAGGAGTCCGTGCTGCACGACCTGGAGGATCTTCGCCCATACGAGGCGGACGGGCTCACGGCCCTGCGGCGGATCCCGCTCATGGTCGTGCTGCCCGAGACCATCGAGCAAGTGCAACGGGTGCTGGCGGTGTGTCGTGAGCGCGAGGTGCCGGTGGTGGCGCGCGGCGCCGGGACCGGGCTCTCGGGCGGCGCCATGCCCCTCGATGACGGGGTGCTTCTTGGGTTGGCAAAGTTCAACCGTATCCTGGAATTGGATGCGAAACGGCGGATCGCCCGTGTGCAACCGGGGGTGCGGAACCTCGCAATCTCCGAAGCGGCCGCGCCCCATGGGCTCTACTACGCACCCGACCCTTCCTCTCAGATTGCCTGCACGATCGGCGGAAACGTCGCGGAGAACTCGGGCGGCGTGCACTGCCTGAAATACGGTCTCACCGTGCACAATGTTCTCGAAATCAAGGTGGTCACCATCGACGGCGAACTGCTGACCATCGGCGGGGAATGCCTGGATTCCCCCGGCTACGATCTGCTCGCGCTGCTCAACGGCTCCGAGGGCATGCTGGCGGTGACCGTCGAGGTCACGGTCAAGCTCCTCCCGAACCCCGAAGTGGCGAAGCTGATCATGGTGGCATTCGATGACGTGGCGACAGCGGGGGCGGCCGTCGGCGGCGTAATCGCCAAGGGCATCATTCCGGCTGGATTGGAAATGATGGACGATCTCGCCATTCGCGCCACCGAGGACTTCGCGAAATGCGGCTACCCGGTCGGCGCGGCCGCCATTCTGCTGTGCGAGTTGGATGGTACCCAGGAAGAGGTAGCCGAGCAGATCGAGCTCGTGCGCCAGGTGATGGTGGACAGCGGCGCCACCCAAGTTCACGTGGCGGCCGACGAAACCGAGCGGCTGAAGCTCTGGAAAGGACGAAAATCCGCTTTTCCGGCCACAGGCCGCCTCGCCCCCGACTACTACTGCATGGACGGCACCATTCCGCGCAAGCGCCTACCGGAGGTGCTGCAGCAGATGGCTCGGATGTCGGAGGAATACGGTCTGCGGGTGGCCAACGTGTTCCACGCCGGCGACGGCAATCGTCACCCACTGATACTGTTCGCCGCCAACAAGCCCGGCGAGTTGGAAAGGACGGAGGAATTCGGCGGCAAAATCCTCGAGCTCTGCGTCGCGGTCGGCGGGACCATTACCGGCGAGCACGGCGTGGGTGTCGAGAAGATCAATCAAATGTGTGTCCAATTCCAGCCGCTGGAGCTGACCCAGTTTCACGCGGTCAAGGGGGCCTTCGACCCCAGCGGCCTGTTGAATCCCGGCAAGGCGGTGCCGACGTTGCAGCGCTGCGCCGAGTTCGGCGCCATGCACGTGCACCGCGGGGAAATGCCGTTCCCGGAACTGGAGAGATTCTGACCATGCCGGATCTGGACACGGCCGGCGATCTCGGCGAGCGGGTAAGGGCGGCGATCGAGTCGGGTACACCGCTCCTCATTCAGTGTGGCGGCACGAAGCAATTCTATGGCCTTCGGGGCGAAGGCGAGATCATTGGTCTCGCCGAACATCGTGGAATCACCAATTACGAGCCGACGGAGCTGGTGCTGACTGCGCGCGCCGGAACACCGCTCGCGGACATCGAGGCGGCACTCGGCGCGAACGGGCAGATGCTCCCTTTCGAGCCACCCCATTTCGGCAGCGGAGCAACTCTGGGCGGGACCCTTGCCTGCGGTTTTTCCGGACCGCGACGCCCCTACTCGGGCGCTGCCCGGGACTTCGTTCTGGGCACGCGGGTGTTGAACGGTCGAGCTGAAATCCTGCGCTTCGGCGGAGAGGTCATGAAAAACGTCGCCGGGTACGACGTCTCCCGACTCATGGTTGGCGCGTTGGGCACGCTCGGTATCATCCTGGAGGCGTCATTGAAAATCTTGCCGCGGCCAGCCATGGAAATCACGCTGTTGCGCGAGGAATCGGCGGACGCGGCCCTTGCGACCATGTACGCCCTGGGTGGCAAGCCCCATCCCCTTTCGGCCACCTGCTTCGACGGGGAGCGGCTCTACGTTCGCCTCTCGGGTGCCGAGTCGGCGGTGAAAGCCGCCGCCGACAAGATTGGCGGCGACAGGGTGGCAGGGGGCGAGGCGTTCTGGAGGTCGATAAGGGAACACACCCATCCCTATTTCGCCGAGGCGGGGAGCCTGTGGCGAGTATCGGTTCCCGCAACCGCACGCCCGGCCGGGTTCGAGGGAAAGTGGCTATTTGAATGGGGCGGCGCGCTGCGCTGGCTTCGCTCAGAACAGCCGCCCGACCACATCTGGGATGCCGCGCGGGCCGTGGGCGGGCACGCCACGCTCTTTCGCGGCGGTAATCGCGGCGGCGAGGTGTTCCAGCCCCTGCCGAAGGCAATGGAGCAGATCCATCGCAACCTGAAGCTCGCCTTCGATCCGGACAACATTCTCAATCGACATCGACTGTACACCGCCTGGTAAACGTCGGGACCGAACGAGCCAATGCAGACTTCTCTCGCGGACTTCATCAAGAACACCGACATCGACGGCTACC
>JBFGYN010000369.1:0-4305 GCA_041587415.1 Candidatus Competibacterales bacterium
GCCCGGGCCTGCCGGAAGTTCGGACTCGGCGCACTCGCTACTGACAATCAACGCCGGGAGCCATGGGTAGCGACCGCGCAGCCGAGCAAGAAGCTCCAAACCGTTCATGCCGGGTAACCTGTAGTCCACCACCGCCAACACCGGGAAAACAGCGTGGGCGCACAGGGCACCTTCCGCAGTCGAGAACTGCCGAACTTCGTAGCCGGCTTGTTCCAATTCCAAGGACAGGACCTGCCGAAGTGCGTCGTCATCCTCAACCAACAGAACGAGTCCACGTGCCATCCAATATACTCCGGGTGCAATCCAATGGATTGGCGAAAAACCTAGCAATCCATAAGCCAGTGATTGGCACGACCCATGGAAAATCTCCTACGCGCATTTTCCACGCTGCCGTGGCGAACGCTGAATCGCATTGTTATCCTATGACTCAGATCTTCCGCCGGCCGCCCGGCGCTTGCGCCACTGCCCGCTGCCACTACTCAGCAACGCGAGTTCCAGATGTCCGTCGCCCGACTCGAAACCCTCCCTGACTTGCGCGCCAAATTGGATGAGGTCATCGATGGGTTGGGGCAGGTGATTCTCGGTAAGGAAAAGACCATCCGCCAGGCGTTCGCCTGCCTCTTGGCGCGGGGCCACCTGTTGATCGAGGATCTCCCTGGTGTGGGCAAGACCACCCTCGCCCACGCGCTGGCTCAAACGTTGGGACTGCATTACCAGCGCATTCAGTTCACCAGCGACCTGCTTCCTGCCGACATACTTGGGGTATCCGTCTACGAGCGGGGGGGCGACGGACTCGTGTTTCACCCGGGGCCGGTATTTTCTCAGCTCGTTCTCGCCGACGAGGTTAATCGGGCAACTCCCAAGGCCCAGAGCGCCCTGCTCGAAGCGATGGAAGAACACCAGGTAACCATCGAAGGCCACACTCGCCAGCTGCCCGAACCCTTTTACGTGATCGCGACCCAGAACCCGATCCACCAATTGGGGACATTCCCGCTACCCGAATCTCAACTCGATCGATTTCTCATGCGCATTTCGCTGGGCTACCCAAACGCAGAGGCAGAGCGCGCACTGCTGGTCGGGGAGGACCGGCGGGAGTTGGCCAGTCACCTGCCCGCGGTCCTAACAGCGGCGCAGGTGCTCGAAGGGCAACGCCTGGTCAAGAAGGTACATGTGGCCGCACCCATTCTGGACTATTTGCAAGCCCTGCTAGCCTGGTCGCGGGAATCCGGCCGATTCCGCAACGGCCTGTCCCCGCGCGCAGGGCTCGCGCTGATTCACGGAAGCAGGGCGTGGGCCCTCCTGCACGGTCGTGCGCACGTGCTGCCCGATGACGTTCAATCCGTATTCACCGCAATCGTCTCGCACCGGCTGAGTCCGGCAGACGACTACGCCGGGACTCCCATATCGCTGCTCGTTGCCGAGATGATTGGAGCAGTTCCCGTTCAAATTTAGATGGTCGTTCCCGCTACCTCGATGGCCCGGTGAACTTTCCGCGCAGCAAGACTTTTCGGCTCCGTCCCATTCGGGAGCGATTGCTTGCGCGTATCGAGCGCTGGGCGACACGAAGGCGTCGACCGGTCAGTGGGTCGGCGTACCTCGATTCGCGCACTATTTACATTCTGCCGACGCGAAACGGGCTGGTTTTCGGGATGATGCTATTGGTCATGTTCGTGGGCGCCACCAACTACGCCAACAGCCTCGCGTTTGTGCTCACCTTCCTGCTCGCGCCAATGGGCGCTGTAAGCATGTGGCACACGCAGCGCAATCTTACGGGCCTGGTCGTCGAAGCCGGCCGAGCCGAGCCGGTGTTCGCCGGCCAATCGGCATCGTTTAGGATTCCGGTCCGGAATCGGAAACCAACCGCGCGTCGCTCGCTGGGTCTCCGCACGCGCACCGGCGAAGTGGCCCATTTCCGGGTGCCGGGAAGCGAACGAAAGCTCATTGAACTACAAGTGCAAACCCGTGCACGCGGGCTCTTGAACCTTGATCGATTGACGGTATTCACGCGATACCCCATCGACCTTTTCGAAGCCTGGAGCTGGATCGACGTTGGCGCTTCGGCATTGGTATATCCGAAACCCTCAGGTAGCCACCACCTGCCGGAAGCTTTGGGCGCAGCGGGGTTCGCGGAAGCGAGGGCGTGCCCGGGCACCGATGACTTCTCCACGTTGCGTGAATATGCCCGCGGGGATTCACCAAAACATGTCGCCTGGAAGGCGAGCGCACGCAGCGAAGGCCTTCTCACCAAACGCTTTGACGGATCTGGAGGGCAGCAACTGCTTCTATCCTGGGACGCCACATCCGGTCCAGACCCGGAGGCGCGCCTGAGTCAGCTTGCCCTTTGGGTGCTGCGCGCCGAGGAAGAAGGTCTGCGATACGAGCTGCGCCTGCCGGGAGTGGAAGTCGAGGCCAGCTTTGGTCGAGCGCATCGGCACCGCTGTCTGGAGGCGCTCGCGCTCTGGCAGGGAAGCGGTCATGACTGACACGCCCACCGCCCCGGGGCGCCGCGGCGAATTGCGATTCTCGACAATGGCTTGGCTCTTGACCGCTTTGCTGCTCGCCGCGGCACCCCATGCCTCGAAATTGCCAATCTGGTTGTCCGGATTGTTCGTCGTATCGATCTGTTGGCGACTGGCCATTGCCATGGGTTTCGCCCCGTTTCCGAATCGCTGGCTGCTCATGGCCGCCACCATTGGCACGGCCCTGGCCACAGTAGTCGACTACGGAATGCTAATCGGGCCAGAGAGTGGAACGGCCCTGCTGGTTGGAATGAGCGGGCTCAAACTGCTGGAGACGCGCGACCGTCGCGACTGCGGGTTGGCTGTCCTTCTGGGTTATCTGCTGGTCGTGACCTGGTTTTTCCACGCTCAGGAAGTGCAAGCCGGGCTCTACCTCGTGGCATCCGTTACGGTCTTGACTTGCGCCCTCGTCGCGGGAGCGACCGTTGACCGGAACGCCACTTGGCGCGACCCGATTCGCCCAGCCCTGATCCTCCTGGTGCAAGCACTGCCCTTTGCCTTTCTGCTCTTCCTTCTCGTGCCGCGGATTCACGGCCCACTCTGGGCTCTCCCCAACCAAGGGGACGCGGGTATCACCGGGATCGACGATTCCATGACTCCCGGCGCGATCGCGAGGCTCGCCGAATCGTCCCGGGTCGCCTTCCGCACCCGTTTCGGCGGCGCGCCTCCGGGGCGAGAAAAGCTCTATTGGCGCGGCCCCGTTCTAACCCGATTCGATGGCCGAACATGGACCCGTGGCGCACCGTCGATCGCGGGTTCTCCCGGCTACCAGCCACTGTCGAAGGCTGTCGAGTATTCCGTCATTCTGGAACCCCACGGCCAGCGCTGGCTGTTTGCACTGGACTTGCCGAGCAAGGCCCCGGCGCGCGCAACGCTCAACCGCGAGTACGAGCTGTTGTGGCAGACGCCAATCGACAGATTGCTCATGTACCGGGTTCGGTCACACCCGGAATACCGCCAATCGATGCAACTCGCGCCCCCCGAGCGCGCGAGTAATCTGCACTTTCCCCCCGGATCGAACCCGCTTACCCGCAATCTCGGCGAACAGTGGCGAAAAGCAAACCTCACCGCGTGGGAGCGCGTGGAGCGCGCGCTGAGCCTGTATCGGCAACAGCCCTTCGTGTACACCCTGTCACCGCCCATTGCACAAATCGACGCGAGCGACCGATTCCTATTCGAGACGAAGCGCGGTTTTTGCGAACACTTTGCCAGCAGCTTTGTTCTGCTCATGCGCGCCGCAGGGGTGCCGGCACGTGTCATAACCGGCTACCAGGGTGGGGAAATGAACACGCTGGGCAAGTACCTTATCGTGCGCCAATCGGACGCACACGCGTGGGCAGAGGTATGGATTCAGGACACGGGATGGGTGCGCGTCGACCCAACGGCGGCCGTCGCCCCCGAGCGGATCGAGCTGGGCGTCCATGCCGCAGTGGCGGAGCGCAGCCGCATGATATTCGGCACCCGGGTGGATCTGGGGTGGCTGCACAGAGTCGCACTGGCGTGGGACACCCTTAACAACCACTGGAACGAATGGGTTGTCGGCTACGGAGCGGAATCGCAGCGCACGCTGCTCGCCAAGCTGGGCATCAGCGAGTCAGGCCGGGCCGGGTTGCTTGCCGGCCTGCTGCTCGGAATGCCACTGTGCGCGCTGGCAGTATGGCTACTGGCAAACTGGTGCGGACAGAGGTCCCAGCCACGAAATCCCACCGCCATCGCCTATGAACGTTTTTGTGCCCGGCTGGGGAAACTCGGTCTGGAACGGGGAACGGCGGAATCGCCCCGGGCA
>JBFGYN010000370.1:0-4261 GCA_041587415.1 Candidatus Competibacterales bacterium
CCGCGGTCAGCGCCGACTGAATCAACGCTTGCTGCGGATGCGCTGAACCAAGCCCTCCTGGCTTTCTCAGCGCACGAGAAGCGAAAAGCGCGGTGTCCGCTTCTCTCTCGGAAGCAGCAGCTTAAATCAACGCTTCCCTGGAGATCACGATGCCGTCGTGGTCGGCATAGAGGTGGTGGCCGGGTTCGAAACGAACGCCGGCGAATGCAACCGTTATGTCCCGCTGACCCTCGTTGCGTTTGAGACTCTTGAGCGGGTGGGTTCCGAGTGCCTTGAGACCGATGTCGATCCCAGCAATGTCGACCGAGTCCCGAATGCAGCCATTGACGACGATTCCGAACCACCCGTTTTTCAGTGCAAGTGCCGCCAGTAGATCCCCAACCATGGCGCAACGCATCGACCCACCGCCGTCGACGACAAGTACTCTGCCCTTGCCCTGCTCTTCCAGCGCTGCGCGCACGAGGGAGTTGTCCTCGAATGCTTTTACTGTCGAAACAATGCCTGCGAATGCCTCCCGGCCGCCGAAATTTCGAAATCCTGGGTCCGCCACCTGCAGGCGCGCGGAGTGTTCGTCGCAAAGGTCAGCGGTCTTGAACGGCATATCACGCTCCTACGGATATCTGGTCGTTATATCTCAATCGGGCGGTCCCAAATCCCGTCGAAAAACAAGTTCTCGGCCGCATTTCGACTTCGTTCTCGGAGCTCGCGGTCGCGAAGCTCACCTTCGAGCTTATCCGGCGACTCCGGATAGCCAATCGCAATCATGGCCATTGGCGTCACGTCGTCTGGGACCGAGAATGCTTCGCGCGCTCTGTCGGCGTCAAACCCGCCCATCTGATGGGACATCAGACCGAGGGCGGTCGCCTGCAAGCAGAGACTGACACTTGCCGCACCAGTGTCGTGTTGCGCCCAACGATTTGGCTTGTCGTTGCGGCGAAATCGACTGCGCGCGCACGACAAAATCAAGAGCGGCGCGTTGACCGCCCAGGATCGATTTCCTTCGCTCAGGCATTCGTAGCCTCTCTGCCACGCAGCTGGGTCGCGTTGACGATCAGCAACGACGTATCGCCAGGGTTCATCTCCGTAGCAAGAAGGCGCCCAGCGTGCTGCCTCCAACATGGACCAAAGCTGATCGGCTTGCACCGGACGATCGGGACAGAACGCGCGGCCGCTCCAGCGGCGTGCCATGAGAGAATCGATAGGAGCGCGTGTGCGCGCAAGTTTGTGATTCATGATCGAGCCTAATCGTAGCTGCGCTGGTCGTCGATAACCTTCCCGTCGTTGGGAAGCTCTCGCGCATTGACGAACTGCACCTCCCCTCGAAGCTTGCACACTTCGCGCACGCTTTCGGCAACCGCCGAGGCCAGTTCCCGCGCATCGCCGGTACGTTCGCACAGTAGCGTCATCACGTCTCGGTCTCCCTCACGCGTTACGACCAGCCGTGCGCGGCGAATTTCCCGATGCCGTCTGATCACTGCGGCCACCTGTTCCGGGTGAACGAACATGCCGCGAATCTTGGTCGTTTGGTCGGCGCGCCCCAACCAACCCTTGATTCGCATGTTGCTTCGGCCACAGGGACTCTGCCCATCGAGAACGGCAGATAGGTCACCGGTGGCGAAACGAATCAACGGGTAGTCCGGGTTGAGCGTTGTGACCAGTACTTCGCCGACCTCCCCTGGTTCAACGGGCTGACCCGTCCCAGGTCGAACGATCTCGACGATCACGCCCTCGTCCACGACGAGACCCTCCCGGGCCTGCGTCTCGTAAGCAATGAGCCCCAAGTCGGCTGTAGCGTAACATTGCAGCACGTCGATTCCCCGGAATTCAAACCGGCTGCGAAGGGATCCAGGCAACGCCTCGCCGGAGACGAGACCGTTCTTCAAGCTGGAAACGGGGGCACCCATTTCGTCCACCTTATCGAGAACGATGTTTAGAAAGCTCGGGGTTCCGGCATACGCAGACGGTTGCAGATCGACCATGGCTCGGACCTGAAGCTCGGTTTGACCAACTCCGGCGGGAAATACGGCGCAACCCAGCGCATCGGCGCCTGTCTCGAACATCGACCCGGCGGGCGTCATATGGTAGGAGAATGCATTGTGTACGAGATCACCCGCACGCATTCCCGCAGCGAACATCGCTCGGGCGAGGCGCCAATAATCGGCGCGGCGGCTCTGGGGTTCGTAGATGGGGCCGGGCGATTGGAAAACTCGGCCAAGATTTTCAGGAGATAGGGTTACCAGTCCACCGAAGGGCGGATTGTCAGCCTGACGTCCGATCAGGTCGCTCTTCCGCACGACAGGCAACAGGGACAGGGATTTGCGATCCACGACGTCGCCGGGCTCGATGTCGGCGAGAATGGCGAAACATGCTGGCGCATTGGCCTTGGCGTATGCCAACTGCCGGCGTAATGCCTCAAACTGATCCCGTTCTCGCTGATCTGACTCTCTGGTTTCCAGCGCGTCGTAGTAGTCCATGTCACTCTCCCGCGGTGCTGTTCTCGTAGTGCAGCCTTGGCCCGCGCCTCTCAAGGCAGGCCTGCTGCGGATCCCACGTGCCCGAAAATCAGGCGAGCCAGCGTTTGCGGCGACGATAGTGCTTCACGTCCCGAAAGCTCCTTTTTCCCTCGGTGGACAGCCCCAGGTAGAACTCCTTGACGTCCTCATTCTCGGACAATTCCTTTGCATTACCGTCCATGACCACACGCCCGTTCTCCAAAATGTAGCCGTAGTCGGCGTAGCGAAGTGCCACCATGGTGTTTTGTTCCGCAAGCAGGAAGCTAACACCTTCCTTTTCATTCAGGTCCTTCACAATTGCGAAGATCTCCTCGACGATCTGAGGTGCCAGACCCATCGAGGGCTCGTCCAGCAGGATCATTTTCGGGTGCGCCATCAGAGCCCGGCCGACCGCACACATCTGCTGCTCGCCCCCGGAGGTGTAGCCCGCTTGACTGTCGCGCCGTTCCCTCAAACGTGGGAAGTAGTTGTAAACCCTTTCCAGGCTGTCTTGGATCTCGGAGCGAGTCGCGCGTCGCGTGTAGGCGCCGGTCAGAAGATTCTCCTCCACCGTGAGGTGCTCGAAGCAGTGGCGGCCTTCCATCACCTGAATCACGCCGCGCTTCACGAGATCGGCCGGTGCCAGACTCTCGATGCGCTCGCCCTGGTACTCGATGCTGCCCTTTGTCACGTCGCCTCGCTCGGCGCGCAACAGATTCGAGATGGACTTCAGGGTAGTGGTCTTACCAGCCCCGTTTGCACCCAAGAGGGCCACGATGTCTCCTTCCCGTACTTGGAGAGAAACGCCCTTCAGCACGAGAATGACGTGGTCATAGATGACCTCGATGTTGTTGACAGCCAAAAGGGCCGCCGCTGGGTCGCTCATTGCTTGGGCTCCGGTCGGCGAGGGCAGTGATCGCCGGCGGTAGCCGAGCCGCCGGCGAATTCGAGCTTAGCGGTCCGATTCAGTCCTTGCACACGCGCGGTGTGACGTTGTTCTCTTGCGCATAGGCTTGCGAGTCCTCCTCGATCAGCGGGTCGACCACGTCGCGGGTCGTATCATAGAAGTTCGATACGATCGTCCATTTTTGCTCGCTGGCGCTCCACTGTTGTATGGCAACCTGACGTGGCCCGGTGTGATTGGCGCAGGAAATCTTCACTGGAACGGTGAAATTCTCCAGCCCAAGTTCCGTCAGCCGGGCTTGGCTGACCTCGAGATTCTCGAAGCCGTCACGCACATGCTTCGCTTTCACATTGGGTGTTCCGTGAATTTTCTGTGCCGTACGAATCGCTTCAGCCGTCCACATGGCGGCGACGAGCCCGCGGTTGTAGAGGACTTCGCCGATGCGCTCGCGCTCGCCAGCGCCCTTACCCGCGTCGTAGACGTGCTTCTTGATGTCCTCATGTGCCTTGAATCCATCGCCGGCGGCATGAAATGCACCGGACAAATAACCGTCCGCCGAGTCACCTGCGGGGGTCACGTCGTTTTCGGAACCGGACCACCATGCGCCAATAAAACGTGTCATGGGATAGCGGACCGAGGCGGCTTCCTTTACTGCGACCTGGTTCATGACGCCCCAGCCCCACATCAAGACCCAATCCGGACGCTCACGCCGCACCTGAAGCCAAGTGGCTTTTTGCTCCTGACCAGGGTGGTCGACCGGTAGCAACTGAAGCTCGAAACCGTGCCGCTCTGCCAAAACCTCCAACGTGCGTATTGGTTCCTTCCCATACGCGGAGTTGTGGTAGACGAGCGCGACCTTTTTGCC
>JBFGYN010000371.1:0-4260 GCA_041587415.1 Candidatus Competibacterales bacterium
ACCAACCAATTGATGCATGGATCGCAAACACTCGAGCACTTAGTGCAAAAAGACGATCTTAAAGTCGTCGGCGCAGAATATTCGCTTGAAACAGGTGTAGTAAAGTTTCTCGAATAACCGTAGATACGGACAAAAAGTCATTTGCGTGGGGCCGTGTAAAGCGCTGCGCCGTTTATCTTGCCCCACAATCCAAACTCTACCTGCCTAAATTGCCCGCAACCCCCGAATCATCGGCCAAATTATGGACACCTTGGCGATAGGCCGAGACCTTGAAGCCATCGCTCAAACGGGGCTTCATTTTTCCCGTGACCCTTACGACCGCGAACGCTATGAGCGACTGCGCGTCCTAGCGTCTGAATTGCTATCTTCGCTATCGAGTCTGTCGTCCGCTGAAATCATGAATTGGGCCAAGGAGGAATTTGGCTACGCTACCCCAAACGTGGGCACGCGTGCCTTTTTACTTTTCCTCCGGTCTATTCGAGAGCTTTCCCGGGTCAAAGAGGGCTTCCGCATCTCGTTTCGCCCGCTCGCCAGGCGACAGAGGTTCTGCTTCTTTCTCGGACTCCGCAGCGTCGTCACCGAACAGCGCGGCGAGTTCTGCCTTGGCGCGCTCTCCCTTGACGTCGCGCTGTTCCGCGTGGGCATTCGGCCGGGGCGAATAGTAGGTGCAATAATTCGCGTTGGTCTTGTCTAGGACTTTGTCCGCCTTGTCGTGGTCACAGTCACCGATGTAGCGCGTGTTGTAATGGCGGCACATGCGGCACGCGTGCAAGTCTGCTCGACAGGTCGGGCACCGCATACTCGATCGAATGGGCCTGGGCATATCCTTGAGCGAGCCGCCACATTGCCAGCAGACCAAGTCACCTTTCATTGGGTCCTCCAACTCGCCCGGAATACACGCCCGCGATTCTCGATGCCGCCCGCGGCCTCGGAGCCTCCCAAAACGTACAAGTCCGCGCCGATGATTGCCAGCGGCACGCCATGGAGAGCGAGAGGAAGATCGCCGATTACGCGCCAGGCTTCGGTATCTGGTGACAGAAACTCGATCGTGTGGAGCGTCTTGCGACCACTAAAAATGACTTCGCCGCCCGCTGCGAGGATGCCCCCGCCAATCGACACGGCACTGAATCCCCCGCGTGCCGTGTTGAGCGAAGGGCCTTCAGTCCATGTGTTCGTCTGCGGATCGTAGATTTCCGTGGACGACAGCTCTCCCACTCCGCCCCAACGACCGCCAATGAGATGGATCTTGCCGTTCAGGACCGCAGCGGCGGTGTGCTCACGTCGTTGTCGCGCGTCTGCGAGCCGCGTCCATGTATCCGTTTTGGGGGAATATCTTAGAAGCGCTCCCGTGGGGCCATCGCCCCCAGCAACATAAAGTTCCCCACCGAGCGCGACGGCCGCGGCGGCATAGCGCGGTTCCGGCATCGGTGTGAGGGCGACCCATCGATTCGACCCTGGATCGTAGCGCCAAGCAGTGTCTGATGCCTGCCAACGGGGGTCGCCGCCGCCAAAGAGATAGAGCCGGTTATCCGAGGCGGCGAGTGCGGCGTGGTGGCGGCCTCCCGGCAGCCGCGCGAGCTCGTGCCAGCGACCGTCCACGGTGTCCAGTGCGGCAAGTCTGTCGGTTCCTCCCAGCCCCCCGGGCACGTAGATCCGGTCCGCAATCGCCGCAGCCGGCATTTCAGACCGGGGCACAGGCATTGGAGTGAGTTCCTCCCAAGCGGAGATCTGGAAGGCTGCCATTGCGGCTGGAGTCCCCGCAACGACCGTCAAACAGACCAGCGACCCTGAGAAAAGTCGCGATGCCCGCTTCAGCATTCGACGAATGTTCATTCCAAATAGCATAGCGCGGGCCACGCCCTCAGATTGTATTCGTTGCGTACGGACCCGGAATCGGACCGCGATTTCGTGACGGGCAATGGTTGATTGTTCGGCCGTCTGTGGCAGACTCCCGCACACGCGCCCGTAGCTCAGTTGGATAGAGCACCAGGCTTCGAACCTGGGTGTCGGGAGTTCGAGTCTCTCCGGGCGCGCCATTCGCTGGCGCTCGATTCACGTCCTACGAGCCCCCGGCCCGCTCGCAAGGAGAGAGCCAGCGGGCGTTTGCCTGGCTGCGACGGTCCACTGGACCGTCGGTCCCGGCTCAACCCCCGCCCGCTGCCGGATGACGACGGTGGCGGCGTGCCGGAATGGTGCCGCCGTCTTCCGTTGCATCTGTTCCGTCGGCCGCGGCGGGACCGCATTGCAGACCTTGATCTATGGCGATCTGCGCCAGAATTGCCCCGAGTTCTCCCGGCAAGACTATGGTGTGCGGATCATCAAACCCCGCTTGTCGTGATCGCGAAAGCCTTTTTCGTTCCCTCTTGCCACCTTCGTTTTCACACGTGTTGTCGCGGGAATAGATCTTGTACGTGGCGTCGGGCTTGCGTCCATCACTCCTCCCCATAACTGCCGGTTGCTCAGTTCTACCCGATATTTCCCCCGGTCCCGGGATGCATTTGGTCACGCCAAAAACGGTGTTCCTCTCGAGTAGCCAGTCGCGGGCATACATGTGAGCGACCAGGGCAGCGCCCCCGCTGCCCGTGCCGGAACAGCCTGGGTCGTTCATGTGAAAGTTATGGATGATGTTATTGACAACCGTTCCGCTGCCGCCTTTGAGATCGATCGCGTTTTCACCGCAGGAATGCCCACTTGGCAGGGTATATCGCTCGGAAAGAAAAAAACTGTTTCCTTCGATATGGATATCTGTCTTGGCGTCATATTCGGCGTTTGGCTGAATCTGGATGCCGTCCCCGCCACAATCATATATCTTGTTACGAAGTATTTTCGCTCGGTTCGCTTCTCTGCCGCTGATGATAATGCAATGCGAGTCACCTCCGGGGCTTGGCGCCGTCTCTCTGATAATACTGTTCTGGATCGTCACATCGCTGCCGGTCAATCGCAGCATCTTGCCGCGTGCTTCCTCGAAGATGCTGTTATTGATGACGACATGACTTCCTGCAATAACACTGTCTGTCCGCCGCCCCGCTGCCTTCGCGAGGAGGCCGTCAACAATCGTATAATCGTTATGGATGCCAATGCCGGCGAACCGGGAACCCTGGAAGCGAAGAATCAGTGGTTCATTTTCCGTACTTGGAATGTTTCTGATCCCCATTCTCACGTCGCGAAAATCACCGATAAAGCAGACCAGGCGTTTGCCTACATCTTTTTCAATCCAGTAACTTCTCGTGACGAGCTGACCGCCAGTGCCATCGGCTTCGCTCTCTTCTCTTGCCTTGATTGCGATTCGTTCCAGGTCTTCCAGCGTCTGAATCACCAACGCGCCGGGGCTTTCGCACGAGGGCAGATGCATCTGATTGGCGTCCCAGTTGACACCGCCCTCATCGCCGAATTCCCCGTCAGCTGTCGCGATTTGGAAGGCTCGATTAGCCAATTTTTTGGCAGAAATTCTGCTGTCTGAGCACATCGTACCGCTTGCGCTTCGACCACCGCCGTGAGCGGGCCGCGCCAAAAGCTCTTTGCGCTGCGTCCCGAGTCCCTCTATTCGCAATGTCGTGGCCCGGTTATCGGCCTGTGCAACAGTGGTGTAGCGGGGGAACCCGCTCTTGAGCGGGATACGTTCGGTCTGAGCGGAATGGAATTGTGCTGCAGAAACGCCTTGGTAGATCGAGTCATTGCGCGTGTCACCAACGCACTGCTGCCGTGCCAGCGATTGATCACAGGCTGCAGACACTGCCATGCCCGCTATCGAACCAAGCGCGAGAAAGAAAGACCCTTGTGCAAAGCGCTTCAACAACTGCGTCGAAGGCTAGTTTGGAAGGTCTGACCGGCCATGCTGCTCATTTGGCGACTCAGTAATCAATGGATCCACGGCCTCAACATATATCGATCCAGTTCGCATTTGCACGCAATTTTTTTGAATGCTGATTAAAGCGCAACGCTTTGTTCTGATTCGGTTATCACTCGCTGCCCCGTGCGAGGGCGTGCAGTTGGGGGCAGGATTCACGACGGATCAGTGTGTGTTCTCGGACGGGCCGAACCTTTAGAGAAGCCCGCAATTTGGGGGGGGGCAGCGAGCGCCGCGACAGCACCGGAATGGCGGGTACAGTTTGGACCACGACACAAGACCGCAGCTTCGACCCTAGCCCGGATATTTCACCAGGCCGCCCTTCGGCTAGCTCGCAGGTGGTTGATCGGTAGTAGTTTATGTCCAGTTTAGCGGCTCAGTTCTGGCATACAAAGTGTACCGCCGCCAAAGGC
>JBFGYN010000372.1:0-4218 GCA_041587415.1 Candidatus Competibacterales bacterium
CCGACCTTCACCGGCTGGTCGCTTTTGATCTGCGTATTGGCATCACCCCGGGCGTTTGCCTCCCGAGCGCTCGTCCAGAGCCCCCGGCGCGCAGACGCGCGTAGGGGGCGACTGAAACGGAATCGTGGGGTCGAAAATGCGCCGTTGATTCGGTACGAGCAACGGTAGCCATCACGTCCTGTCCAATATCAAATTGCTGGAGTTGCCGCATTTCGGGGTTTTTCAAGCAGTGGTTGAACTAAGACGGCGCAGGCCGGTGCGGTCACCCTGATCCAGCGCTTCGGCAGCGCGCCGACAAAATCGCCTGGAGTGATCTTGATCAGGTGAAGCTTGGCCCCAAAAGGGCGAAAGGCAGGAACAGCCCGAAGTGATCTGAAATTCCATTAGCGTGGAGCGCATCCCTGTGCCCCACCCTCCGGGCGACCTGCGGTCGTGCAAATCGGCCTTCAGGCCGATTCAGAGGTCTCTCGCGACACGGAAGCCGAGAATTGCGGCTCGAAATTCTGGCCCGAATGCTGATCGCGCGGCGGAGCGCGCCCAAGACGGGAAGTTGTACCATGAGCCGCCGCGAAATACCCTCGGTACGGAACCTGCTGCGATCGCGCACTCTTGCTCGAGGCCGTCGTAGCGATGCGAGTAGGCGGAGCAAGTCCACTCCCACACGTTTCCGATGGCGTCGTAGAGTCCGAAAGCATTGGCCCCGAACGACCCAACCGGTGCCGTGTACGGATAGCCGTCGAAGCAGGCGTGCTCCGGCCAGTCGCCGCCGTGTAACTGCTTTAGCGTACGATCCGCCACGTTAGCCAACTCGCAGGCGCCGTCGGGATCATCACCCCAGGGGCGCGACGTCTCGTGGCCGGCCCGGGTGGCGTACTCCCACTCTGCTTCTGTCGGTAGGCGATAGGCGTGCCCGGTTTGCTGCGCGAGCCATCGGGCATAGGCGAGCGAGTCATTGTAGCTCACGCACACCACGGGATGGTCCGCGTCCTGGTCAAAGCCAGGCGGGGCGCGCCAGTGTTTTCCCGGGGCGGCTTGCCACTCTCCGGCGAAGTAGAAGCAACCTCCTTTATTTTCGGCGTCGGTGCGATAGCCGGTGCTGTCTACGAAACGGCGGTACTGCTGCACAGTGATCTCATGCCTGGCGATTGCGAATGGCCGAGATATCTCCGCCCGGTGCTGCGGTCCTTCGTCGTTGGCGCGCCCGGTCTCCGTCCCGGGAGACCCCATCCAAAAGGTGCCCGCCGGTAGCGCCACCATCTCGGGCCCTCGACTTCCATCTTCGAGACAATCGGTCAGGGTCTCCCGCCGCCCGTTGTCTGGGCATGCCGCGCCCTTGGCGGTGGCATGACGCTCGATTGTGACCGAAATTAACCAGATGACGGACAAGCAGATGAACGCCGTCCGTCGCCGGAAGATCAAGACTTCCACCTTGCGTGGCATGGAGCACGCGGATGAACGATCGCCATTAGGCATCGCGCTAGTGTAGAGGAATTGGCCCGTTGCCGCCTTGTCCTCTCAAACGATAGCTGCCGGAATGGACAGCTCGCCTGCATGGGTGCGGCGCCGAATCTCGACAGGCGGTTCCGATTGTTGCCAAACGGTCGTTCCAACGGATAAACCGCTATGTATACTACTGATAAGCTTGCCGAAGAAGACACGGGAAGGATCTCCTTCGAGGTCATCGAATGTCGCAACATTACGACGTCTTCCTCTCCTATTAGTGCTCCGACGGGTCGGGCAATCCGACGCGCGACAGCGAGATTGCCGCAGAAGTCTACCGTCATTTGACGGTTCGCGGCCTGTCGGTGTTCTTCAGCAACGTGACGCTCGAAAAGGTGGGAGAGTCGGCCTTCAGTCAGGCGATCGACGCTGCCCTGGATGCTGCGCAGACACTCGTTGCGATCGGCACGACGACGGCGCACCTTCAATCGGGGTGGGTGCAATACGAGTGGCAGACGTTCCATAACGATCTGCTGAGCGATAGGAAACCCAGCGGAGAAATCCTCGCATACGTCGAGAACCTGCCTGCGGCATCTCTGCCAAGGGCCCTACGCAGCCGCCAGGTTATTCATCACGATGGCGATAAGTCGATCGCAACGCTCTACAATTTCATCGCCAGTTCGATCGGTATCAAGCTCAAGAAGTCGGACATTCGATCCGCGGACTGGTCGACGCCATGGCGTGACCGATATTCGCACCCGATTGAAGCCGCGAGCGGCCCCCGCGTGCAGCCATTCGACAAGACCCTCGTGCCCTCGCTGCTTCCGGGAAGCGGCCGCGAGCAGGAGTTCGACATCGATGGCAAGCTGACCCAGATCAAACAGGACACAACACTTTCCCGTGATGACAGGGCAATCCTGCAAGCCATGTGGAAGGTGGCGGCTGCCGATCAACAGCGCGAAAAGATCATGGATCGTTTGATTTCTCTCGATCGTGAGGACAGACGTGACGATGGGAAGTTGAGAGAAGCCATGTTCCTCGCCCTGGAGAACCTGAACGAGGCTCGTGAGCGTGCCATGGCCGACATTCGGAGACTCTCGCTCGATTCCGGTGAGATAAAGAAACTCTTCGAATAGGGCGGGCGCGAAGTGGAGCAACTACGCCATGCCCCCTTGCGCTGCTTTCGGCTCCCATGGTCAGTCCCACTCGGGCGCCAGACCGTCGGGGGAGACTATTCGGCCATTGGGGCCGGCAAGCCCGTCGATCCGCCAAATCTCCTCTGCACCCAGGACAAGGTCCGCTGCTCGCAGATTCGTACTCAGACGCTCGGCCGTGGCAGTCTTCGGGATTACGACTGCATTGGGTTTCGACAGGATCCACGCCAGTGTGACCTCGGCCACGCTGACGCCGTGGTCACGGGCAATCTCGGCCAGCAATGGCTCCTCGGTAATTCGGCCCTGGGCGAGCGGGGAGTAGGCCTCGAACGGAATGCCCTCACCCTCGAGAAAATCCAGCAGTTTGGACTGGTCGATGAACGGATGGAACTCGATCTGATTCGCGGCGATGGGAGTGTCAAGGATGCCGCTGGATTCCCGCACCTGAGCAATGGTGAAGTTCGACACGCCGCCGTAACATGCTTTGCCCTCCGCGATCAGTGCGTCGAGCACAGGTAGGGTCTCGGCGAGGGGGACGTCCGTCGATGGCCAGTGCAGCAACAGGAGATCGACGTAGTCGGTGCCCAGATCGCGGAGTGAGCGTTCGGAGGCGGCACGGAAAGCTTCGGCGCGGAATTGATCCGGGAAGATCTTTGTAGTCAGAAAGACCTGATCGCGAGGCACGTCTGCGTCGCGTAGCCCCTGACCAACTTCCACCTCGTTCTCGTACGCCCGGGCAGTGTCGATGTGGCGGTAGCCCTCTGCCAGCGCAGCCGAGACAATTCGCCTAACGGTGTTGCCCTGCATCTGGAAAGTGCCGAGACCCAGGCTGGGAATACCCGCTGGTCCGATTTCTTGAACTGCCATGGATAGCTCCTCGTGTGTCTGCGCGCCACGATTGAACCGTTTGGAAGCATGAAGACAGCCGTCGATTCCCGGGTTGGCGCAGGGCGGGCCAGCGTGCGAGAAACGCGCTGATCGCGTCGCTGGCCCGAGCGACGGGGTGCCACGCTCGGTGGGCCGCAATCGGCACAGGATAGACGAACCCCGGGGATCGTGCTCGTCGACACTCACGTCCCGCGCTCGCGATTCAGTGACGTGCAATGGCCAGAGATGACCTGGAGGCGCCGCGATACGAGTCCCGAGGACGGGAGCGCCCGCTGAGCGGGACCTTGAAGGAACTCGCATCCGAGCCACCGGCGATTTGCCAGTCGTCGATCGCCCGGTGTTAGTGTCATGTCAGTATTGGATGCCGCCTAATCCATCGACTGGTCGTACCGGCCGAGTGCCTTGCTCGAGCGTGGGATTCGGGTCGAGAGGCACCGGTGGCGAAAACCTCCCGTCTCCGGATCCTTCGAGCGTGACCGCCTCCCCACCCGAGCCGGCGAAGGTCACAATGTCGGGAATGCGATCACCGTTCACGTCCTCGAGCTGCAAATTGCCCGGCGTGTGCTCGAGCATGAACTCGTCGCCCAGCTGGAACGTTCGGTTGCTGCCGTTGAGGATGGGCGCCAGCTCCGGGATATTGGGAACACGCGCGTCATGACGCCGGTGGGTTCGTCCCGGGACGATTGGTTCGATGGCGCAGGGTTCTCCGAGGATCTTATGGAACTGCGCGAGCAGC
>JBFGYN010000373.1:0-4197 GCA_041587415.1 Candidatus Competibacterales bacterium
GGCGGCCAGCTCGGCGGCCAACTGCTGATCGTAAGTCGCCTTGGCGGCCGACTGCAACAGGCAGTTGCGGGCCGCGTCCAACCCGCCGTCGAGAAAAATCGCCCCGAGCACCGCCTCCAATCCATCCGCAAGAATGGAGTCCCGCCGATATCCGCCGCTCTTCAGTTCCCCCGATCCGAGTCGTAGGTACGTACCGAGATCGATCTCCCGAGCAACCTGGGCCAGTGTCTCACGCTTGACGAGGCTTGACCTGAGGCGACTTAGCTCCCCCTCGGATGCCTCCGGCCACTGGCGAAACAGAAGCGAGCTGATGGTCAGATTCAGTACCGCGTCACCGAGAAATTCCAAGCGCTCGTTGTGGGAGCCGGCCGCGCTGCGATGTGTGAGCGCCTGGTCGAGGAGCGAGGCGTGCTCGAATTGATGACCGAGGTGTCGTGTAAAGCGCTGCAGGTCTGGCATCTAGCCGGAACGCTGCCTCGGCATCCGGCGGTTTCGCGCGGCGCTGCCAAGACCAGTATGTACGGTCGCGCAAAAATGAATGTGAGTCATGGCCTTAGCGCGTAATCGTGGGGCAAGGGCGGTTGGATCCTGCAACAAAAACCGGATGGCGTGAACCGTGACAGACGATTACCCGCTCCGCAAACACCGATCAATTCAGAGTTGCCCGGCGGCAAATGGATACGCCGCCGGAATCGTCATCACGACATTTTGATTCTGCGAGGAAAGCGGATTCCGAATTTTCGCTTTCCGTACTCTGACCGTTCCGGAACGGAACCGTCAGGGCGCGCCCAATATAGCACATGCACCTGCGTGCCAAAGCTAGAGTGGCCACCCGGGACACTCGTTCAGCGATCGGATTAGCGATCCGGTACCAACGCCGTCGTATCGAAACGTGCGATGACGTCCAAATTCCCAAACAGCGTAGCCCGCGCTTCATAGTTCAACCTGATCTCGTTGCCGCCGTTGACCCGTTTGATCTTTGCATCTCGGCTACTGACCGACCGTATGCTATTGACCTCGAAGCGTCGCTGCAAACGGCGGCGAATATCCGGTGCCGACATTCCGACCAACTCTGGGTCTGTTGCCATGGAGCTAATGGATCCAGCAATACTGTAGTGATCGAGATACATGGGAATTATCCGCATCGCCATCAGCAGTATGAAACCGATGGATATGACGGTGAGCACCATGCCCATGCTGGTCATCCCGTTCTGCCGCGTGAGCGAAATCATGCAACCTTCCTCGAACTAATCAATCAAGCTGCCGATTCGTTTGCAATTACCATTCCCAGTAACGCAGTCCAAGTTCATCCAAATAACGAAGGCGCGCCCAATGAGGTTGTCGTCCGGTAGGAATCCCCAGAATCGGCTGTCGCGACTGTTGTCGCGGTTGTCGCCGAGGACAAAGTATTGCCCTTCCGGCACGGTCCACTCGGCTGCGCCCAGGCGTCCGAAATTCCTCACGAGTATCTCGTGCTCGCCGTCGCCGATTCGCTCCAAACGTGTGTACAGACCCTCGGCTTCCCATTCCCCGTCCGGCACCGGCACTTGAGGCACCGGTTCGCCGTTTATGTACAGTTGCTTTTCTTCGAACCGGAGACGATCCCCTGGGAGGCCCACGATCCGCTTGATGAAGGCCACTGACGGGTCCTCAGGATAGCGAAATACGGCAACATCGCCGCGCTCGGGCCGCCCGTCGCCGAGCACCTTCACGTTCGCGACGGGTAGTCGAATGCCGTACGAAAACTTGTTGACGAGAATGAAATCGCCCGCCAACAAGGTCGGCATCATCGATGCCGAAGGAATTCGAAACGGTTCGACGAGGAACGATCGTACTATCAGTACAATCAAGATGACGGGAAAGAAGGACCGCGAATACTCCACATACCACGGTCGCCGAACGGAATTCGAGTCCGTCAGAACGCCGCGTCGCCCTGCAAGGACCAGCGCGTCGAGCGCCCAAACGCAGCCTGTCACCAGAGCCGCAAGTACCAGTGCAGCAGCAAAGTCGAAGTTCATCGTAGCCCCTATTTCTTGTTCACTTGCAGGACCGCCAGAAACGCTTCCTGTGGGATCTCGACCTTGCCCACCTGTTTCATGCGCTTTTTTCCAGCCTTCTGCTTTTCCAACAGTTTCCGCTTTCGCGTAACGTCGCCGCCGTAGCATTTTGCGGTAACATTCTTGCGCAGTGCCTTGACGGTGGAGCGGGCCAAAATCTTTCCGCCGATTGCGGCCTGGATAGCCACTTCGAACATCTGCCTGGGAATCAGATCCTTCATGCGCTCTACCAGATCTCTGCCCCGATAGGGCGCTTGGTCCCGGTGGGCGATGATCGATAATGCATCGACACGTTCGCCGTTGATCAAGACATCGAGCTTCACCAGGGGCGCCGGCCGAAAGGAGGTTAGCTCGTAATCGAAAGAAGCGTACCCCCGGCTGGCGGATTTCAGACGATCGAAGAAATCCAATACCACTTCACTCAGAGGAAGCTCGAAGCTGAGTAGGACCTGGCCGCCCGCGTACTGCATGTTTTTCTGCACACCGCGTTTCTCGATGCATAGGCTGATGACGTTTCCCACATGTTCCTGCGGAACTAGGATACTCGCTAGGATGATCGGTTCGCGAATCTCGGAGACTTCGTTACTCGGAGGCAGTGCACTGGGGTTGTCGATGGTCAGGTTCTCGCCGTTGACCGTGGAAACCTGGTAGACGACGGTAGGCGCGGTGCTGATCAGTTCTAGGACGTATTCCCGCTCCAGACGCTCCTGCACGATCTCCATATGCAGCATTCCCAGGAACCCACAGCGAAATCCGAATCCGAGGGCCTGAGACGTTTCCGGTTCGAAAAAGAGCGCGGCGTCGTTGAGTCTGAGCTTGTCCAGCGCATCGCGCAGATTCTCGTAATCGTCCGAGCTGATGGGAAACAGGCCCGCGAAAACTCTCGGTTGCACCGACTTGAAACCCGGAAGCGGATCGGCGGCCGGTCGCACATCGTCCGTCAGCGTGTCGCCGACCGGGGCACCGAATATGTCCTTTATACCTGCCATCACGAAGCCCACATCACCGGCGCGCAACGCGTCCCGAATCTCGCGCTTCGGTGTGAAGACACCGACCCGTTCGACTTGGTGCACACGTCCGGTGGACATCACACGCATTTTTTGCTTGGGATAAAGCGAGCCGTCGACGACTCGAACCAGGGAGACTACGCCCAAATAATTGTCGAACCAGGAATCGATGATCAACGCCTTTGTGGGCCCATCCGCCTCCCCGACCGGCGGCGGGATGAGATGGACGATTTCCTCGAGCAATTCATGCACGCCGTCACCGGTCTTCGCGCTCACGCACAAGGCGTGGGAGGCGTCGATTCCGATGATCTCTTCTATCTCGGCACAAACGCGAGCTGGCTCCGCAGAGGGCAGATCGATCTTGTTGAGCACCGGAAGCACTTCGAGGCCCTGGTCGATGGCGGTGTAGCAGTTCGCCACGCTCTGGGCCTCGACGCCCTGCGCCGCATCGACGACCAGCAGTGCGCCCTCACACGCTGCAAGAGATCGAGACACTTCGTAGGAAAAATCCACGTGCCCCGGCGTATCGATAAAATTCAGACGATAGGTGTGTCCGTCCCGGGCGGTGTACTCAAGACTGACGCTCTGGGCCTTGATGGTAATTCCACGCTCTCGCTCGAGATCCATGGAGTCCAAGACCTGATTGGCCATCTCCCGCTCGGTCAGCCCACCGCAAATCTGGATAAACCGATCGGCAAGGGTCGACTTGCCGTGGTCGATGTGGGCGATGATGGAAAAATTGCGAATGTGCTCCATGGACTCCCGATTCTTGCTGCAACGGGCGATGGGCCCGAAAACGGCGGGCAATCATAAACCATCGCCGTGCACAGGTCACAGCGCGCAGGTTTCGTTTGGACGCCTGCTCGGCGGTGAGAGGCAGATCTCCAGCACGCCCGGGGATTTCGCCCTGGCCCGCATCGTCCAGCAGGCCGCTCGAAACTTGGCTGGGCGCCGAAGTGATAGGCATGACTCCGCAATCCGAAGAAAACGGTGCGTTACGGTGAGTCGACTTCCAACGGCAGCACGCCCGCGGCCGCGATCGTCTGTCCGGGGGCACTGCGGAGCGGCGCAACGGCAGCACGCCCGCGGCCGCGATCGTCTGTCCGGGGGCACTGCGGAGCGGCGCAACGGCA
>JBFGYN010000374.1:0-4177 GCA_041587415.1 Candidatus Competibacterales bacterium
ATGGTTGGTGGCAAGTCTTCCATCAGGTGCATCATTCGGCATCCCGCATCGAAGTGCTTACGTCGTTTTATAAACACCCTGTTGAAATACTTGTTAATTCCCTCCTTGCGTCCGCCATTCTTTTCCCCGTTCTGGGTGTCTCTGTTGCAGCCGGTGCTTGGTACAATCTTTTCGCTGCAACGGGCGAGTATTTTTATCACGCCAATGTCAAAGCACCCAAATGGTTACGTTATTTCGTTCAAACGCCGGAACTCCACTCAATCCATCATCAGTACGACGTTCACTCGTTTAACTACAGCGACGTTCCAATCTGGGATCGAATGTTCGGTACGTATAGAGATGTCGTTGACTTTACAGACCGGTGCGGATTTCCCGATGGAGCAGAGCAGAAGCTAAGAGAAATGTTGGTTTTTAGAGATGTTTATAAGCAAGATCAGGTGTAATGCAGGGTCGGGTTGCCGCGCCCATCCCGGCTCGTGACATTCACCCTTGCCACCTCTCCTCGCGGCACAAAGGTGGACTCGATAGCGGCCGTTTCGTCTCCTCGTGTGTGTACGCCCACATGCGAATAGTTTCGGTTCTGATTCGACAATGGCGATTAGCTTTCGGTACAGGGTCATTTTCGCCCGAACGCCCGAAAAGGTGCAGTAGCGATTCAGCAGTTCACCGCCCCAGGCGGACCGTTATGATGGTCGATTTCTCTGGGGATTGGGATGGCAGAGGCACTGGAAGATGGGGTTTTTGGCCCAAACCGTCAAAAATCTGCACTATCTATCGGCGGTCGCGTAGAGCCTGGAAACCTCCTCGGGAGACAGCTGCTGGCGTAGTCGGGTGAAGTCGATCGGGGTGAAGTCGTCGTCAAACTGGTAGCGGCCGTAGAAGTTGATGTGCTGCCAGGCCACTGGGGAGACGCGCTTGAGGATCTCGGCGGAGGCGAGTTCGCCGCGATTCTCGAGTTCCGCCAACGCCTCGGACAGGATCAGAGCGTTGTAGTAGAGGACCGCGTTGCCGACCAGCCGGGCGCACTCGTTCCAGACCTCCTGGTCGTGCTGTGACCGAGCCCGGAAACGACCGCCGTGGGCGTAGGCGATGGACCGGCGCAGCGGGTGGTAGGCCTCGCCCCGGTTGAGCGCCCGCTGAACGTTGCGCCGTAGCACCGGGGAGTCGATGTAATCCAAGAGGTAGAGGCTGCGGATGATGTTGTCGAACTCCCACAGGGCCCGTTTCGTGCGGTTCTTGCGCCGGTAGGCGCTCAGCTTTCCCACGATCACGCTCTGGGTCGTGGACTTCAGGGCCAAGGAGAGCAGGATGCGCTCGATGTTCGGCCACTCCGAGACGATCAGCCCCTCGCGTGCGCGACGGATCGGCTTGATCGGCCAGTCCTTGTTGTAGTGCCCCGGATGGCGAAACCCGTACAACCCGGTCTCCACCTTGCTTCGGACCTTGCGATAGCGAGGCGCGAAGCGGTACCCGAACAGGTGCAGCAGGGCGAAGTTGACGTGGTTGGTGCCGTGGGTGTCGGTGCAGTGGATTACCGGCAGAATGTCGGTGGCGTTGTTGAACAGGATGTCGAAGACGAAGTGGCTTTCGTGCTCGTTGGCACCGATGATCCGGGCGTTGAGCGGCACATGATTGGCCAACAGCGTGTAGGCGACCACGCCCTTCTGCAGCCCGAAATACTTCGAGGAATGGCGAGCGTTGATGGTCGGGATCGCGGCCTCGAATTTCTGCCCGTCGCTGCTCGAATGCACGACCTCGTCGATATCGAAGTAGCGGAAGATCGGCAAGCGCGCGGTGGCGTTGGCGACACGATCGTTGGCCTCCTTGAGGGTTTCCAGCCGAATGAAGTTGCGGCGGTGGTGGAGAGCTCTTGATAGGTCAGGTTGGAGATGTCGGCCATGCGCCCCAACCCGATGTTGGTCGCGTAGGCCATCAGGCCGGCGATGATTGCGGGCCTGGAGGGTGGGGACTTGCGGTAGCGTCCGAGCACATGCTCGAAGGCCTCCATGAAGCCGTTGTGGCGGTCGACGAACAGCAGCAGGGCGTCGATGTCGACACGCTCGACCATGTCGAAGAAGGGCTCGTTGGGCAGGGGCGCCTCGCTGCGCACCGCCCGCTCCCAGACGGTGCGCCCCTCCTGCACACGCACGAAGGCGTTCTCGCCGGCCAGGATGCGTCGGTTGACCGACTCGAAGCGTGTGTCGACGAGGTCGAGCAGCTCCTTGAGCTGCTCGCGAATCGGCTGGGCAGCCACCTCCAGTCCATGCCGGGGCAACAGCTCGGCACGACGATCTAAGGTCGCGTCATCGACCAGGTCATCGTCGAAGCTACGAAAGCGTGCGCTGTCGCGGCAGTGCAGATCGCCGGCCTCGAGCCCGTCGCGCAACTGCCGGTAGAGCATGAATTCGTAGCGGTCACGGATGATCGTGCCCGCGGGATCAAGCACGTAGCGCTTCGATCTTGCAGGGATCAAAGCCGTCGACACTGCGAGCGCCGGGAGCGGCTCCCCGTGCTCGAAGGCCTCGACCATGGCCGTCAGCGTTTCCAGCAGCGTGGCGTTGGCCGGTGTCCCTTCCCAGGTAGACTCCACGTCTCACGCTAGTGCAGATTTTTGACGGTTTGGGCCAAAAACCCCATCTCAGACCAATACACGGGCCTCGACGGCATCGTCATCCCAGGCACCCTGCGCGATTCGATGTACATCTTAGAGGTCCTGCTGGGGCAAGAAACGGACCTCCACCCCAGGGAGGTCATGACCGACATCGCTGGCGCCAGCGATGTTGTGTTCGCTCTGTTTTGGCCTCTTGGATACCGCTTCAGCCCCCGGCTGGCCGATGTGGGCGAATCTCGATTTTGGCGCATCGACCCGAAGGCTGATTACGGTCCCTTGAATGGCCTGGCCAGACAGACGGCGAACACCAAGCTCATTGCCCGCAACTGGGAGGATATCCTTCGGATCATGGGCTCGCTCCAACTCGGCACGATCACACCGTCCGAATTGATTCGTACTCTCTTGAGGGGGAAGCGGCCATCGACGCTGGCCCGCGCTATCCGAGAGCTTGGACGCATCGTGCGAACCCTCTACCAGCTGAACTATATCGATGACCCGGACTACCGACGCCGCATTCTGACTCAGCTCAACCGAGGCGAGGAGCGCTGGAATGTTGCCCGGAGGATCTGTTTTGCTCGGCGCGGTGAGATCCGCAAACGATACAGGGAGGGACAGGAGGGCCAACTCGGCGCCCTCGGTCTCGTGCTCAACGCTTCGGTGCTTCGGCAAACGTTGTACATGGATCAGGCGCTCAGTGCGCTCCGGCAAAGAGGCGAACAGCCCAGACCCGAGGACGTGGCACGGCTCTCGCCGCTGGTCCACTCGAACCTCAACGTGTTGGGCAGCTACTCATTTGTTTTGTCCCCGGAGGTGGCCAGGGGCAATCTCCGTCCCCTGCGGCCCCTCGAGCGAGAACCTCTTAGTCCTGAACCTTAACCCGGTTTTCTGTTCCGTTACTGCCCAAACCCCATTACCTGCACCCGCAACCGCTTGAATGCCACACATAGCCAGAGCGCGTGAATACGGCGTAGTATCCCCTGTATCACGGCGCACCTGGCGGATTCAATCCAAGAAGGTTTATCAATCGCGACATGCACTGACACCCCGAATCTGCCTACATGCCGCAAGGGTTGAATTCCAGTCGATATATATCTTTGCATCCATGGCGTCCAGTTGGTAGGTTTGGGGCGCTGCAGGGAGAATTTGATAATGATTGAAAAGCGCAAGCTGTTCATTGGTGGCCAGTGGCGTGAGGGCGGTTCAGCGGAAACGCAGGAGGTGACTAATCCCGCGACGGACGCAGTCGTCGCGCTTGTCTGCTGTGCTGACACTTCGGATCTAGACAGTGCTTTGGCAACATCGCGGGCTGGCTTCAAGCTCTGGTCAAAGACATCTCCTTGGGAGCGCTCGCGAATTCTCAACCGTTGCGCCCAACTCATTGCGGAGCGCAAGCCTGAACTCGCGAAGCTTATGACCCTGGAACAAGGCAAGCCGTTAGCGGAATCGCGCGGCGAACTAGACCGCACCGTAGACGTTTTTCAATGGTGCGCAGGAGAAGCCATACGCACATATGGCCGCCTGTTGCCGCAGCGACAGGCAGGTTATAGGCAAACGACAATAAAAGAG